>NZ_JAUBPO010000109.1:0-16687 GCF_036700785.1 Microcoleus sp. S28C3
TTGTTCGTAATTCATATTATTAAGCTCATTTTTTCTTTTATTTTACCTAGAACGATCGCACTTTCGCAAGAGGTCTAGTAAAGGAGCTACCGCCAATTGCTAAGGGAACTTGGGGGGCGAAGGTGGGGGTGGTGGCTCCGACGGGGGTAGTGTTGACCAGGATGGAGACGGTGGAAGGGTTACCGCCGAAGTTCGCCGTTGCTAAGTCAGGCTTCCCGTCGCCGTTGATGTCGCCGATGCTGACAGACCAGGGGTTATTGCCAGTTGCGAAGGGAACTTGGGGGGCGAAACTGGGGGTGGTGGCTCCGGTGGTGGTAGTGTTGAGCAGGATGGAGGCGGTGTTGCTCCTCTCGTTCGCCACAGCTAAATCAGGTTTGCCGTCGCCGTTGATATCGCCGATGCTGACGGAGATGGGCTCAAAGCCAGTTGCGAAGGTGACTTGGGGGGCGAAACTGGAAGTGGCAGCTCCGGCGGGAGTCGTGTTGAGCAGGATGGAGACAGTGTTGCTAGCCCTGTTCGCCACAGCTAAGTCAGGTTTGCCGTCGCCGTTGATGTCGCCGATGCTGACGGACGAGGGGCGGCTGCCAGCGAAGGTGACTTGGGGGGCGAAACTGGGGGTGTCGGCTCCGGTGGTGGTAGTGTTGAGCAGGATGGAGGCGGTGTTGCTCAAGTAGTTCGCCGTTGCTAAGTCAGGTTTGCCGTCGCCGTTGAAGTCGCCGATGCTGACGGAGAGGGTGTCATAGCTAGTTTGGAAGCCAGCAGCGAAGGTGACTTGGGGGGCGAAACTGGAAGTGGCCGCTCCGACGGGAGTCGTGTTGAGCAGGATGGAGACGTTGGCACTGCCGCTGTTCGCCACAGCTAAGTCAGGTTTGCCGTCGCCGTTGATATCGCCGATGCTGACCGAGATGGGATTAGAGCCAGTTGCGAAGGTGGCTTGGGGGGCGAAAGTGGAAGTGGCCGCTCCGGCGGCAGTCGTGTTGAGCAGGATGGAGACAGTGTTGCTGCCGCTGTTCGCCACAGCTAAGTCAGGTTTGCCGTCGCCGTTGATGTCGCCGATGCTGACGGACGAGGGGCTACTGCCACTTGGAAAGTCTACTTGGGGGGCGAAGCCTAGTATGCCGTTGTAAGTTTTGAGGGTGGTTTCTGTGAGGGCAAGTTTGGGTGCTTGGGGGGATGGCGGGATGAGTTGAGAGATATCCCAGTTGCCACCTCGATCGCAGTTGCCTGTAGGCTGGGGGTTACCGGCGATGTTTGCGCCTGTGAGTTGGTGGAGTTGAGTGAGGAATTGGTGGCCTCTGTCCCCGGCTACTACGTTACATCCATATAAGATGATGCTGGCGTTGGCGCTGAAACTGTTTCGCCACTGTTGCAACTGTTGGCTGTAGTTTTCTATGTTGCTGCTGTTGAGTTCTGTTGTGCCTAAGTACAGGGTGGCGGGGCTACCGTGTGTGATGATGTGTAGGCCTTCGATGCCTGTATGCTGAGCTAGGACTGTGGTGATTTGCTCTATGGCATCAGGCTGGCTTTCGAGGATGTAGGTTGCAGTGCCCGGTTTGATGCCAGAGGCGATGTGGTTGCTGTCGGGTACTGTGGGGTCAAGGATGACTATTTCTTTTTGTACGTTGCTAAAGCAAGCAACAAAGGGAAGAAAAAAATTTTTGTGGGGGTTAATTTTAACTAAAGTTTTCATCTGTTTTTGGTTCTAGTAGAATGCCTTGTTTTTGAGCTGCAAAGGCTCTGTAGCCGGATTTGAGTTAGGAGGCGGTAATTCTACCAGGTGGCAGATGACGCGCTAGATTTTTAATTACTAGAAATTTAGCAGGGTTCGAGTGTACTGTCAGTGGTTGAGCTTCTTCTTTACAAAACCTTTATATTTATGGGGTGATTTTAAAGAATTATAAAAAGTCGAAGTCGCGCCGAGTTTATGAGAGTATGGAATTTAGGCAATTATTGTCGGTAAAACCCGCCCCTTGTATCTAAAAAGAGGTAGATTGGGATTTGACGTGTTCGTGGGGGCGTGTTTACGAGATTGTTCGTTTTAGGCTATTGTCGGTAAAACCCGCCCCTACCGAAATAAATATTTTATAGATTTTATGAATAACGAACAAGCCACTTTTAATACAACCCACGAACACGAGATTTTTGGCGATCGCGATTTTCCATCTTGGTTAACCCAACAACAAATCAGCCTCGCTTGCACTACCTATCAAACCAGCAGGTTAATGTTAATTGGTGCTGTGCCAGAAACGAACAGAATCTCGGCTTTTTGGCGAATATTCGATCGCGCAATGGGACTTTACTGCACAGGGGAACGCCTCTATTTAAGCTCAAAATATCAACTCTGGCAATTAGATAATGTCTTAGAATCCGGAAAATTATACCAAGGATACGATAAATTATATATCCCTCGCATCGGCTACACTACAGGAGATATTGACATTCACGATATCGCTGTCGATAAAAATAATCAAATCATTTTTATTAGCACTTTGTTTAATTGTATCGCTACTTTGAGCGATCGCCACAGTTGCAAACCTCTCTGGAAACCGCAATTTATCTCACAATATATAAATGAAGACCGCTGTCACCTCAACGGTTTGGCAATGGTAGCTGGGGAGGCGAAATATGTCACGGCGTCGAGTCAGTCGGATGTGGTGGATGGCTGGCGCGATCGCAGACAAAACGGCGGTATAGTTATTGATATTGAATCTAACGATATTATCGTCACGGGATTGTCAATGCCGCACTCACCGCGCTGGTATCAAGACAAATTGTGGTTGCTGAATTCGGGGAGAGGCGAATTAGGATATGTGGATTTAGACACAGGGAAATTTGAGGCGATTGCGTTTTGTCCGGGATATGTCCGAGGACTGGCTTTTTGGCAAAATTGGGCAATTGTTGGACTCTCGAAACCTCGGGGAGGTGACAACACTTTTAGCGGTTTAGAATTGGATGAGTTGTTGCTGACCAAGGATGCTGAGGCTCGCTGTGGTATGATGGCGATCGACTTGACTACTGGGGCGATCGTTCACTGGTTGCGGTTTGAAGGAATTGTTACAGAACTCTATGATGTGCAAGTGATTCCGACAGTGCAAAAGCCTATGGCTGTAGGTTTTCAGACTGAAGAAATTGCTCAGTTAATTACTCTGGAACTTTAACAGCAGATGGTGGCGGATGTACGCAGATAAATGTTTACAAAATTTACCCACGGGGTGTGAGAGGGAGTATTTAACCTGGATTTGGTATTACTCAAAAATTGCCCCATCTAAGCAAGTTTTTCTTAAGTCGGTTCTCGCTAAATTTGCACCTCTTAAGTCAGCACCTGTTAAGCAAACATTGCTTAAATCTGCATAACTCATATCGGCACCTTTCAGATTAGCCTCCGATAAATTTGCTCCTGATAAATTCGCCCTCACAAGTTGCGATTTACTCAAATTGCTGCCACTCAAATTTGCTGCTGGCATCTGTGCTGCCATTAAGTTGGCTTTGCTTAAATTAGTGCTGCTGAGGTTAGCTAAATTCAATTTAGCATAACTCAAATCAATGTTTTCCAAGCAAAGTTCGCTCAATTGCGCGCATCGCAAGTTAGCATTAATAAAAAACCTGTCTCCAACCGCATAACGGCGCAGCAATTCGTCAACTGCAAGCCGAATTAAAACCGGTTCGCAAGTATTTTGGTAGCACCACGATGTCTCCAGCAAACTAGCGGCTGCTTCAATTGCTACCTTGTCGGATTTAGGGAGCACCAAACTATTGCACCCATCCCACTCACCGTTGAGCATGAATGCCATGTCAGAAGCTGCTGCTATTGAGTCGCATAGCAAAACGGTTTCTGGTTTGGGTTGCAGCCAGTTCATTAAAGAGATCGAGCTCTTGTTTTTCATTGCTGATTCAGGGTTTGTGCGTCTTTCTTAATTATAGGTAAAAATATTGAAAACTGTATGCACAAATTCGCTGCGGCTTCAGAGAATGAATTAATTGTGTTTGGTGCAGCAAGACCAGGATACCGCGATGCAGAAATTGCTCGCTGGATTGAATTTATGCAGGGGCATAATATCAAGCAAGTTTGCTGTTTGCTGGCTCAGACGCAACTCATCCGCTACACTGACTTACTGGCAACATATCGGAAAATATTTGGGTGCGATCGAGTTTGCTGGGCGCCGATTGCAGACTTTGAAGTGGTCGATCGCGATATTTTAATCGATCGCATATTGCCGTTCTTGGAATCTGCAAATAACAAAGGCGAACGGGTGGTAGTTCACTGTTCTGGAGGGATCGGACGTACAGGACAGGTTTTGGCTGCTTGGTTGGTCAGCGGGCGGGGATTCTCTAACAAACAGGCGATCGCAGCAGTAAAAAAAACTGGCAGAAATCCCTATGAAGCAGCAATCGTAGCTTGTTTTAAAGGTCGAAACCCCTGGCTAGTCGTTGAAGAACTTAATGCTCTCTTAGATGATTGTCGCCTTGCTGCAAGAAATGACATATAGCACGATAGCAACTATATATATAGCAATCCTAAATCATTTGTGAATTTCTTACTTCCTCCCCTTAGTAAGGGGAGGGTTGGGGTGGGGTAAAAAGTTTACGACTCCTGCAAGGATTGCTATATGGGCCAATTGCGTAAGTCCTAAAAGATTTAAAAGACTCGCCTTCCTACGATCGAACTCAGGTATCAAATAAATCGGTGTTTTGGCTCTTACCGTTAGCTGCCCCGCTGGTCTTTTTGCGAATATTAGAGAACAAACAACGCACTTACAGCAGCGCCATATCTTTGAAGCAACGGCGCGTCAACTCGATTCTTGCAGGTGCGTCATTATTGTTGCGGATGTCAATGTTTGTAGCAAAAAAGTAAACATTTTTATTCTTTTCTAAATAACCTACATACCAGCCAAGTTGAGGCTTTGTTTGTTCTCCAAAGCTTGCCCAGCCTGTTTTTGCCCTAATTGTGTAATCGGGAGTTTGTTCAACAACTATGATGTCTTTCACCAGAGACAGCGATCGCTCTGAGAAGGGTAAGTCATTTTTGTAGAGACGGCGGAGAAATTGAATTTGCTCGTTGGGTGTGATTCGCAGTTCTCCCTCTAACCAGAATTTGTCAATATCGTCTTTGTTACCGATTTTTTGGTTGCCATAACCGACTTTAGCTACCCATTTTTGCATTTGCTCGTGCCCGACTCGGCGGGCGAGAACTTGGTAAAACCAAACGGCGGAAAGTTTTATGGCTTCTCTCATATTCAAGTCTCGATTCCATGCGGGAATTTGCCTTTGAATTCCATCCCAAGTTAGAACGGCAAGCTCATCTGAAATCACCCCTGTTTCTAAGGAAATCAGAGAGTTGAGAATCTTAAATGTAGATGCGGGTAAAAAAGCTGTGGCGTTACGCTGCGGGTTGTGTTGATAAAGCCGATCGCTGTTCAAATCGTAAATTGCGATCGAGCCTTCAACTCCTAGTTCTTGAAAGTGCCGTCCAAAATTCACTGTCTGAGCAACATCTCCTCCGCGAGGCGGAGATTCTTGCACTGTAGGTGGCACGGTTAAGGCTGATTGCGGTGGCTGAAGTAAAACAAAAGTAATGCAGCCTAATACAATTAAAACAACAGCGATCGCACGAGATATTCGGTTCATAAACTTCGATAATTTAGCAAAATCACAGGCAGTAATGTCACAGGGGCTATCGACTTGTAAGGTGCGTCTGACTTACGCTGTGTAAGAAACAATTAAGGTTTGCCCCTGACGCACCCTACTATATAGAGGTTGCAATTGCGTATTTTCTCAACTAGAAAACTGCCATAATAGTTAAGGCGACCAAGCAGCTTAACTGAATTAGTAAGCTGAAGAACCGAAACTTTGGATCGAGACCAGCAATGTGAATCGCTGAATGTACAAGCCGAAATAGGATGTACACAACAATCAGCAAATCTACTGCTGTTCCTGAAACACCCCTAACTGTTAGAAGAAAAACAACTCCCAAATACAAAGGCAGGTTTTCTACCAAGTTGGATTGTACTCGAAATAGTCGCCAAAGCAAGCTGTCGTCGTTTTGTGTGCCGAAATCTTTTACAGATCCGCCCGCAGATAGATGCCGAATCCTGACTGTTAGCAGCAAGATAACAACCGCGATCGTCCACAGGATGAAAATTGTTAAACCCCAGAGAGGGAAAGTCATATTTGTCGGTTCAATTTGCATCATCTTTCTACCTTGCGAAACTGCGGCTAAGACTTTATAAAAGTTATATCAAATCCTGTAGCATGGTCGGGCGTCAAATCCAGCCAACAGTCAACAATCACCGACCGTGCAACCGGACTCGATCTAATTCATCTGCGTTAATCTGTGTTTATCTGCCCTCATCTGCGGTTAAAAAAAGACGATGTATTAACCGCAGATGACAATGGATTGACGCTGATTCACGCAGATGTCGAGAATAGAGATATGAATAATTCGGACATTCTGAGTGTTTTCCGAAGTCGATAGATCGCTCACCAAGCTCAAAGCAGCATCTAACTGACAAGCTGACGCTAACTAGAGTGCGATCGCATCTCGTGAGTGTCAATTCCAACCGCTAGCAACCGAGCGTTTACAGAGGGTTTTCGGCTTGACGATCGCACCATTGTATCGAGCAAGTGTTCGATCGCACCCGGTAGACTCTGACAAAAACCAGTGTGTACCCGCGATGTCTGAACGATCGTGCTGCGGGGTGCTACGAGCCAGTGAAAGCGCTCTCTGTGGGGAAGTTGACCGATCGCGCCAGATTCCTTGCCGCCCGCACAAATGATGGGAATGACTGCTAGGTGATTGCGAATCATTTCCAGATCCAACGTTGAGTCGATCGCCATCAAGCGCTGTTCATCAATTTCGATACGGGCTTCGAGGAATTTTTTCGTACCGCAGGAAACGATCGCCCCCACGTTGATAAACTCCTCGCGCTCGACTTTGGGAACGACGCGGATAATGGCATAATCATAAAGAAATCGATCGGGCACTAATAGCCTCCTCCAAAAAAATATGTGGTGATTCTAGCCGATTTAGCAGGTACTCGATATAAGCATCCCGATGTTCGTTGCTATCGCTGAAAGGAGAATCTCCCACCAGCCAAGTATCAGGAATTAGTTTAACTATGTTGCGAATGATGTCCGGGGTTAGGCTGTGAGTCATCTTTAAATTTGCCGCTTCCAGCGTGCTGGCAAAACGCAGCAGAACGTGGTCTTTGATTGGGGGGAAACGATCGCGGCTGCGCGAGAGATAATCTTTCCAGGTGTGGTGGAAGTAGAGGGCTGCACCGTGATCGATCAGCCAAAGGCGGCGGTGCCATACCAGCATATTTGCATTGCGCGGCGTGCGATCGATGTTGGTCACGAAAGCATCGAACCAGACGATTTCTGAAGCGAGATCCGCATCGGACTTCCCCGCTATCGGGTCAAAAGTGATGGAACCCGGGAGATAGTCGAGGGCGAGGTTGAGGCCAGCACTTGCTCGGATCAAATCTTGAATTTCCGGGTCAGGCTCAGTGCGAGCCAGTTCGGGATCGAGTTCAACAAAGACGAGTTCGGGGATTGGGAGCCCGGAGGCGCGAGCAATCTCTCCCGCCACTAGCTCGGCGATCAGAGATTTGGCTCCCTGGCCCGCACCGCGAAATTTGAGCACGTACATACCATCATCATCTGCTTCGACGATCGCCGGCAGCGAGCCGCCCTCGCGCAAGGGAGTGACATACCTGGTAGCAATGACTGTTCGCAAGCTGGGACTCATGCTATTTTCGATTTTCGATTTGAGCTTTTGGATGGGAAATCACTGATTTTATGAGGGTTTGGAGCACGGGCTTACAGTTGGATTCTTTTTTTTCACACGGACTGATGTTAAGTAGTCTTTAATTATTTTTGCATCTGTTGGCTATTGCGGGCGATCGAAATCGAGATTTCAAGGATTGGGCGATCGACTACAAAGCGTTTAATTACCGCAGCGCCACGCTGACCGAAAGCATCCAGGATACAAGCCCCCGGATTCATCCGTCCAGAAATAAAAAACCTGTATCTGATAAAGGAGCCCCCCAATTTATCCGTGGGGTCAATGCTTCAATTCTTTAATATCAAATCTCAAATCTAAAATCTAAAATCGTTTGACCGAGTATTTCGTGTTTTCCGATGCCAAGCTTGTTCTGAATGATTTGTACGAGATGGAACCCAAAGTGCTGTCGGCTGTTGAGGTGGATGTCACAGGATTAAGAGTTTTTTGAGCCTATTACGAACAGCCTTCTATATACTCAACTTCAGGAAGTTTACCCGAACGGAACCTATCTACACGATTTTTGCTAGTCTCAAAAATTAGGCGGTAGTTTTTATCAACCGCATCTTTAGGTACGAAAGTTAGATATTTTCCATTGTCAGGTGGGCCACTTACATAAGGATGAGGTGTTGCTTTAATTTGCCCTGGATATAAAGATAAAATTCGGTTTTCATTATCCCCGATTCTAGCTCCTTTGATGGTGGTAATGCGCTTGCTGCTAATATCCACTCTGGCAATGCGGCCCTTTGTTACCATAAAGCTAATTCCCTTTGCCTCTCCTTGTGGTTGAACGTAGGAGCACTGATACTCGTCAAGACCACCACTCCCAATTCTAATTAATCTAATCCCAGCAGATTGTGACGCTTCATCAACTGTCATACCTACCCGAATTGGCCCTATTCCATTAATTGCTAGTTTCGTTCGCTCTGTGAGTTTCGCTTGAGCGCTAACTGATGTTACCAAAATCAAAAAAATGACTGCTGTGCCAATTAGTAAGGCGACCAACTTTGAACTGTTTAACTTTCGCATTGAGTGCTATTCCTCCTAGATATCTGCAAACATTTATCTAATTCTGCTGTTATTTGAATATCGTTCGCCAGTATGCTAATTTATTTTGTATTTGTACGCAGGAAATAGTCGGCTGACTTTTGTTCGCTCGATTATCCCGTTCTGCCTTATAAATCTGTTTTTAGGTTGCGAGATGCCGCCCATAGCTTATAATCAAATCCGCGCTTCATCGTCGGGCGTAAAATCGAGAAGGGCAGTCAACACTCAACCATCATTCAGTTTTTCGACCCCGAGTCAACAGTCAACAGTCAACAGTCACAGGAAACAGAGGTTGGCTCAACTCTCCCGGCTAGTGCAGGGACTACAACAATGCCCAGTGCTAGAATGGGTAAGAAAGCAGACAATTTGTTCGAGTTTTTATTCAGAGTTAACATAAGTTCGGGAAGGAAGCGAGTGCCAAGCTTGGCGGATTCTCTTGTCACCATGACTAATCTATTACCAAACTTGTTGCCGATCGCCACCAACACCCGGATTTTGGGAGAAGCCAACCCAAACCCCAACCCGCCGACCATGCCCCAAATTCCGAAGAGTGCGTAGGCGTAAGCCGGGGCGGAGCCATCGCTGCCTCTTGTATGCCCGCAACTGACACCTCTTAAGTGGCGTTCACCAAGTTAGCCTGAAATTAACAGCCGTTTTGTGCAGATGTCCGCTCAATACCCCACTGAAAATAATGAAAGAAGACACCATCGAAATTGTTGGTTTTCACGCACATATTTACTTCAACGCTGATAATCGCGATGCCGCAGCGCGTGTACGAGAAGGATTGACTCAGTTTGAGGTGAAGCTCGGGCGTTGGCATGACAAACCCATTGGCCCCCACCCCCAAGCGATGTATCAAGTTGCATTTTTACCCTCGCAATTTGGCAAAGTCGTTCCTTGGTTAATGCTGCATCGCGAGGGGTTAGATATTCTCGTCCATCCCGAAACAGGCGACGATCTGGCAGACCACACTCTACATTCTTTGTGGTTGGGACAGAAATTAGAGTTGAATGTCGAATTCCTGCGACCTAGAACAACCAACGCCAGCTTGTGATCGATCGCAAGGCGAAAATGTTGCCCCTGACACTTACTATGGGGATTTGATGTTGGGTAGAAGTGACTAGCAAAACCCTTGCGAGCTGGCAAATGCTAAGTGTAGGGAATTGAACCAACCAAAAACGCAGTCGGCGAACTAATTCAGCTTCAGGGAACTGCGAAGCATTTTTGAATGTGCCCAAAAGAATGGGAACGCTCTCAATCTTCGCTTGTCAGGAAGTACCGTTTTCCACAAAAGTTTTTAGCTTTGAAGCGTTCCGAACTGCATTTCCCTCTCCGTCGTTGTTGAAGTAGACAAACACGCTTCGCCCCTGACTTTCCCACTCCTGGATGCGATCGGCCCACCAATGCAAATCATCATCCGAGTAGGAGCCGCCGTAGAGATTGTTGGCGTCGGGGCCGTGGAGGCGCACATAGACGAATGAGCCCGTTGCGCGCAGGATACACGGGAGGTGGGCCCCGCTCATCACGCAGTAAGCCGCTCCTTCGCGTTCCAGCAGCGAAAATACCTCTTCCTTGTGCCAGCTTGGGTGTCGGAATTCGACAGCTACTTTGATCCAGCGCGGCACCTGTTCTAGAAAGTAGGCTAGGCGGGCCGAGTCGCAGCCGAACTGGGGAGGAAGCTGGACGAGTAGAATACCCAGTCGTGAGCCCAAGCATTGAAGTCCCTCACTCATCCGTTCCAACCACTTTTCTGGCGAGTAAAGACGCTTGGAGTGCGTTAGACCGCGGGGCGCTTTTACGGTCATGAGAAATCCTTGGGGAAGGCGCGATCGCCAGTTAGCAAAGGTAGTGTTTGGTGGCCAGTGGTAGTAGGTGCTATTAACTTCGACGGTTTGATAGTGCTGGATATAGCAATCAAGCCTAGAGCGAGGCGGTAGCTGGTGGGGATAAAGCACACCTTCCCAATGGTCGTAACTCCAACCTGAAGTGCCAATATGAACACTCATCGCCTTTTGACTCCAATGCAGATTGTGTTTGTGTTTGAATTTAAGTTTAGTCGGCTGGCATCGCTACCGCACTCTATCAATCAGCTCAAAATAGAGAGAGCAAGTTGAACTCTTAAGAACTCCTTTAAACGCTGAGCCTGACTTTACTGCTTTGGGCGATCGTCTCAGGCTTTTCTATATTAGACATCTCCAAAAACTCCTAAATTCTTTCCCAGCTTGGTTTATGGCTGCCTGCACTTTGGGAGTAGGCAGCCATAAACCAACGCTTAAATAAGGGTAAAAAGATTTTTAAATAAAAACTGCCCGAATTATACTGCCTACATTTTATTATTTTTAGCTATTTTTATGGACATTGAACTATGGCACTAATCCGCCATCTTATTAATCCACCTACGACCAGAATTACTGGCTCGTCATACTCATCTTTTCAGCAAAATTCCTCTGCTAATAATCAAAAAATTTTCATCTACCTAATTAGAGGTTATACTACTATTTTTCTCAATAATTATGTTTTTTTTGTTGCGTTTTAGGCGAAGCAATATCTTAACTTATAGTTTTTTTTAATTAGGGAATCATGGCATCATACATAAGCTTTATGCCATAATTTTTTTGGCTGGTAATTTCATTCTTCGCCTCACTCATGTCATTTTTTTATGTCTGTCGTTGCTTCAGTTTATCCAACTACTATATCAACGCTTTCCTTCCCCGAAGATCTCACAACTTTTTTATTTTAAAAGTGCGTCTTTTCTGCTGTTCTAAATAGTATTTTTTCTGAGCTTTATAGCCTGTAATATTTTATACTGGCTCTTCAGAGCTATCTACTATTAACTAAAACTAACTTGACATTTCCATAACTCATTGCCATTAATAATCATTTTTTACCTTATAATATAAAAGCACCCAACAGTTATCTAAAAACTTTGCTTTTTTGCTGAGAAAATAATTAGGTGTTGACTCGCTGACTCCAAATTGGACTCTTAACATTTGAAATGTGGGAAGATGCTGTAACTATAGGCTTGGTAAGGAGAATCAGATCGGCAATCTCTAGTTTAGTTGTGCGACAACCTCCGCTTTTGATGATGCGAATTTTTGAATTATGTTAATTTTTTGTCTGCTGGTTATGCCGATTATTAGCCTGAGTAATTAGTTTTAGGAGTTAGTCATAGTCTAGACCCAATAACCTCGTGGTTTTTGAGGGATGTTTTCTTCTGTCTTCCCGAAGTTGACTGATGACAGTTAAGGTAAAATTATCAGATAATATTGAAGGGAGCGCACTCCTAGTTTATTTGTGGGAGGTGTCTCATAGGGAAACCGCAGATGTAAGGCAGATAATTTCCACACAGGAGAGCGAATGCCTGCAATCCAAATCTAATGACTGATGACTGATGACTAAAAGGACACAACAATGTTGTGTCCCTACGGAATTTTGACAAATCTTGCTTTGAGACCGTCATTAGTCATCAGTTATAAATCAACTAATAACTAATGACTAACCACTAATCAGTTGTACTAACGTGGTCGATTCTCTCTAATTGCCAGAGAATTTGGTTGCCCTCGCGCCGCACGCGAGAAACTACCCAATTTCGCCAAACCCAGTTGTCTCCGCGACTGGTGACAGCGCTGGCATTTACATCCATCAAATCAGCCAGTTCAGAACTGGTAATCAAGTAGCCTTTCGTCGCAACCTCGTCGGCGATGTGCAACGTTTCGATGAGATTGCGGAGTTCCTGAACCCTCACCTCGCGGGGCAAGTTCTCCAGGGTATCGGCAGTTGAATCCATCATGGTAGAGTTGGAGCTCGGAAGGTCAGAAGTTATGACATAGGATTCTATCGTTTTGTTACCAGTTGCGTCCGTTTCTTCCCAAACAATTGTGTTTTCCGAACCTAGGGGCGGTGTAGCCGCGCTTGCAAAAGTGCCCGCCTGAGTCTCGCCTGCCGTTGGTTTCTGCTGTTGCAGTTCGGGAGTGAGATTGTGCGAGAAGCTGCGGGCGATTTCATCGCATCTGTCGTTGTAGAAGTCCCCGGAGTGGCCGCGGACGTGTTCCCACTTGATTTGTCGGGAATTTAGCTTGTCTAGCAGGTGCCAGAGGTCTTGGTTGACAACATCTTTGCCCGTTGAGGTTTTCCAGCCTTTATTTTTCCAGCCTTGAATCCATTTGGTGATGCCGTTTTTAACGTATTCGCTGTCCGTGTAAACGGTGACTGGTTCGGTTTGACCGGAATTGGCAAAAAATTCGAGGGCAGCGACTGCAGCCTGCATTTCCATGCGGTTGTTGGTGGTTTGGGGGTCTGCACCTCCGAGTTCGTGACAGTTACCGTCGGCGAAGCAAACTACTGCACCCCAGCCGCCCGGGCCCGGGTTGCCGGAACAAGCGCCGTCTGTGTACAAGCTTTTGATTTTGGGAATTGTCATGAGCGAATTAATGTGTCATGTAGAGGTAAGTTCTTTGCAAGTGCGATAATTAAGGCAATTGAGATAGTTTTACTTGCTGCTATGAAAAATGCCAACTTAAAGATTAAAAAGGTCGGGCTATTTATTTGTCCTTTTTCTTTGTTAATTTTTAATACTTTCGCGCAAGCACAGCCTATAGTCCCTGCTGCTGACGGTACGGGTACTGCTGTCACCCGCAGCGGCAACCGCTACGATATCAACGGCGGCAGTTTGTCGGGAGACGGGGCGAATCTTTTTCACAGTTTTGGGCAGTTCGGCTTGAATGAAGGTCAAATTGCTAATTTTCTGACTAATTCGGCTATTCAAAATATATTAGCTCGAATTGCTGGCGGGGACGCTTCGCTAATTAACGGTTTAATTACTGTCACGGGCGGCAATTCTAATCTTTTTCTAATTAATCCTGCGGGGATTGTGTTTGGTCCGAACGCGAGTTTGAATGTGCCGGCGGCTTTTACTGCAACTACTGCTACTGGTGTTGGTTTTGGTTCTAATTGGTTTAATGCTGCAGGTACAAATAATTTTAGCGCCTTGGTTGGTACGCCAAATGCTTTTTATTTTGGTCCGACTGTACCGGGAAGTATTGTTAATGCTGGCAATTTAGCTGTGACTCCGGGGCAAAATTTGGCTTTGCTGGGCGGTACGGTTGTTAGTACCGGGCAGTTGTCGGCCCCGGGCGGGCAAATTACTGTTGCTGCGGTTCCGGGATATCAGGTTTTGCGCATTAGCCAACCGGGGCATTTGTTGAGTTTGGAAATAGCAACAGGCGGGAATTTTGGGAATTCTCAACAGATTTTAAATCCTGTTTCTTTGCCGCAGTTGCTGACAGGTACGGGGCAAAATCAGGTGGCGGGTGTTGCGGTTGCGGATGACGGTTCTGTGCGGCTTGTAGGTTCTGGTTTGCCGGTGAATTCTGGGGATGTGGCGATTTCTACTAATATTTCTGGGCTTCCGCAGTTGAATGCGGGAAGTGCGAATTTATGGGCTGCGGAAAATCTCACGTTAGCAGGCGCTAAGCTGCAAACTACGGGGGATTTGAGTTTGCTGGGTGGGGATGCGGTGCGGGTGAGAGACAGCGCCCAGAATCCTTTTTTGGCGAAGGCTGGGGGGAATTTAGACATTCGGGGCGATCGCACTATTGATATTCTCACTCAAAATGCGATCGGCGGCTTGTCTCTTCCCGCGCAATTCCAAAGCGGCGGAAATTTGAGTTTAGTTAGCAACGGCGTTATTTCGGGGGATTCTCACTTTGTTTCGGGGGGCAATTTTTCGGTGCGGAATCTCTCGGGAATGCCGGGAAACTTTGTCAGTTTATTCGATCCGATTATCAGTTCGGAAGGAGATGTTTTCTTTGGAGATTATACCGGAGTTTCGCTGAAAGTCGAGGCGAAGGGGAGCATTGTTGCCGAGGATATTACAATTACCGGCCCCGATATTGCCTTGGGTAGGGAAAATGTAAGTGGCGATCCGGATATTGCTATTTTAACAAGCAGTCCGGCTTTAATTCTGCGGGCTGGAGTGGAAAATCTGGCCAATCCTGCTAATCCTGGTACTGACGGTTTAGGTGAAGATGCAATATTTATAGATTCATTATTATCGAGCAATTTGATTTCGGTTGACAATATTTCTGCAGGCGGGCCGGTGATTTTGTCAGCGCTGGGAAATATCGTAACTAGAGATATTAACGGCGGTAGAATTAATCTGGAAAGCAGCGAAGGGGCAGTGATAGTCGGGGGCAAATTGATATCGAGTTCGACTATTAATATTCAAGCTCTCAACAATATTATATTGACAAATGACATTTCTCGTGCTGATATCAACGGCAGTATTAGTCTGAATACTTTTGGGGGCAATATAGAAACGAGGTCGATCGATACTGGGACTTCCGGGGCGATCGAACTCAGAGCTTTTGGCAATGTCAATTTTGGGACTTTGGAGGGATCTCAAGTTGATATTACCAGTAACTCTGGGGGTCTGGGAGTTTTGACTGATGCCAATACAATTTCCCCCAATACTACACCAGTCAATATTACAGCAAGCGAGAATATCAATTTGACAGCTTTTAGAGACTTAACGGTAGGCAATCTCACCGCTGCGACTGTCAGTGCTAGCAGCAACGGGAGTGTTAATACGGGTGCGATCGCTACTACCGGAGATGTCAGAATTTTAGCAGGACAGCAAATCAGCACAGGGGCAATAACTGTTAATCCTGTGGCCACAAATCCCGCTAATCCCTTCATTCCTACAGTAAATCTGAATGCACAAACTAATATTAGCGTTGATTCCATTAATGCTCCGGCGGCTACGATTGCTTTGAGAGCAGCCAGCAACTTAAATGCAGGGAGTTTGCTAGGAGGAGCAGTGGAACTCAAGAGCGCTGAGGGAAATATTGCGCTCGGCAATACTACATCTCTAGGGAATATTAATGTTATAGCTTCTGACAATGTAGTTTCAGGGAATTTGCTAGGAACAAAAGTTAATGTAAATAGCGATTTGGGAACTATTGATATTGGAAATGCCACAGCAACGGAAAATACTGTTAATATGACAGCTTCGGGCAATATAAATTCAGGAAATTTGCTGGGAGTTGGAGTTAATGTAACTAGCAATTCGGGAATTATTAATATTGGCAATACTGACGCCACAACAGGAAATGCCAATTTGACAGCTTCGGGCAATGTAAATTCTGGAGATTTGCGGGGAGTTGGAGTTAATGTAACTAGCAATTTGGGAAGTATTGATATTGGCAATACTGACGCCACCACAGGAAATGCCAATTTGACAGCTTCGGGCAATGTAAATTCTGGAGATTTGCAGGGAGTTGCAGTTGATGCGACTAGCAGCAGGGGAACTGTCAGCACTGGCAATATAAGTGCTTCTGAAAGAGTCGGAATTTTAGCGAGAAACCAAATCGCAATTGGGCGAATAAATGTTAATCCTGTTGTTAGGGTCGATCGCACTTATACAGTAAATCTTAACGCTCAAAATAATATCAGTGTTGCATCGATCAATGCTCCGGGCGGTAACGTTAATATAGGAACTCCCGGTTTAGTTCGAGTGACGGGTACTTTTGACCAAAACGGCACCCCTGTTAGCATCTCGACTCTTGGCGACACTCAACCCGGTACAGTTACGATCCGCCACGGCGGGGGCGATGTGAATCCGCCGACGGCTTTTTCGGTGGGAGATGCGACGACTAACGGTACTGCTGGGGCGATCGCCAGCAATGCTTTGGGTACGATTACTCAGGGGCAATCTTTCATAAATTCTTACACTCAAGGCAATAGTGCGATCGTTACTACCAATCAACCAACAAATCCACCCGATACAAATCCACCCGATACAAATCCACCCGATACAAATCCACCCGATACAAATCCACCCGATACAAATCCACCCGATAC
>NZ_JAUBPO010000109.1:16787-23115 GCF_036700785.1 Microcoleus sp. S28C3
AAATCCACCGCCAATATTACCAAGGGATAGATCGCGATTTGATAGAGGGCGATCCTTGTTTTTCGATCCCAACCAACCCTTTAGTCGCGAACAGCGGCAGAACCAAAACAGAATATCGCGAGATATAGGAAAACCGAGAGACAGGATGCCGCCCGAAAGAATGCAATTTCCCAGAGAACTGAGAAATTTCATCAATTCAAATATCAGAGATTCTGTTATTCAGTCAGCATTTCGCGGCGACATCGGCAGAAATTTGGAGGTAGGGAAAATATCGGAAGCTTTGTCTCTGCTGGACAAATCTTTCAGCCAAGAATTCCAGGAATATTTCGGCATCAACATCAGCGACGAGTTGGTATCCCCAGAGGAAATTCAAAAAAAGTTAGCATCCGTGGGCAAAGAAACTGGCACGAAACCCAGCTTAATTTATCTGTTCTCGCAACCGGAAAAATTAAATTTAATGCTAATAACTTCTTGCGGTGAAGTTGTTCACAAAAGCGTACCGACCGCGAACCGGCAAGAACTGCTGAAAGTTGTAAATGAGTTCAGGGGTGAGATTACCAAACCGGGCGTGCGGGGTACTACGAGTTATCTACCATCTGCCCAACAGCTTTATAAGTGGATGATTGCGCCTTTAGAGGACAGTTTGAAAAGCTGCGAAACGGATACTATTTCCTTTGTTGTCGATCGGGGTTTGAGAGGTATGCCCTTTGCTGCTTTGCACGACGGCCAGCAATTTTTGGTGGAAAAGTACAATCTCAGCCTGATGCCCAGCATTAATTTAACAGATAGTCGCTACGTCGATATCAGAAATTCTCAAGTTTTAGCAATGGGTGCGTCGCAATTTTCCGAGTTGAATCCTTTGCCTGCAGTTCCTGCTGAAATAGCGGCTATTTCCAGAGAGTGGCCGGGAGTTAGTTTTCTGAATGAGGGTTTCACTTTGGATAATTTGAAGCGATCGCATGAAAGTCGGCCTTTTGGAATTATTCACTTAGCTACTCATGGCGAATTTCGACCGGGGGCGCCGAATAATTCTTTTATTCAGTTGTGGGATAGTCGATTGCGACTCGATCAATTGCGGGATTTGAGATTGAATGATCCGCAGGTGAATTTATTAGTTTTAAGTGCTTGTCGGACTGCGGTGGGAGATGCACAGGCAGAGTTGGGTTTTGGGGGGTTGGCGCTGCAAGCCGGGGTGCAAACGGCTTTGGGGAGTTTGTGGTACGTTTCAGATGAAGGTACTTTGGGATTGATGAGTGAGTTTTACCAGCAGTTGAAGACGGCGCGAATTAAGGGGGCGGCGCTGCGACAAGCCCAAATTGCGATGTTGCGGGGAGATGTGCGTTTGGAGGGCGGCAGATTGCGGGGTTCAAGTCGGGGTGAGGGGGTGGAGTTGCCGACTTCGCTGCAAGGGTTTGCCGATTTAAAGTTGTCGCATCCTTATTATTGGTCAGCTTTTGTGATGATTGGGAGTCCTTGGTGATTCCAAGGGACTCGGCGGTTGAAACCGATCCTATACAAACGAAGTCCGCCTCTGCGGACTAATGGCTACTTTTTGCGCCTAGTCCAACACCAAACGATCGCACCTGCGAAGATACCGATCGCACAACTCAGAAAAAAGGAAAATATAAACGGATGCAATACTGCTGTTAAGGGTGCGGTAGCGGGATGGTTTTTGAGAGTCTCGAAGAGTTTGTCTGTGCCGCTAGATTCTGCGATGCCGCCTGTTGCTAAACCGACGCCGATCGCCCCAATTTTTCTTTCTAGGCGAGCGTCTCGCTTTTTCTCTGCTTGCTCGCTTTTGCGGAGTTCGATTTGGTTCTCGCGATCGATCGGCGCTTGCTCTATTTCTACTATGCCTCGAATTGAGGCGATCTTTGTTAGTGCGATTTCTAAGCCTTGTTTGTGAGTCTACAATCTTCTCGATTCCCCCTACTGCTTATTAAGGGGGCTATGGGATCGAATTATTACAAATGCGAGTAAAGTTTCCAGCATTCTCGCGCAATTTCCCAATCTTCCTGCGTGTGAATTACCAAAACTCTCGCCGCTGAATCCACTGTCGCAATATCTTCATCAACTGGCGAGTGTTGATTCTTCTCCCCATCCAATTTTAACCCGATAAATCCAAAAGCTTCGCAAGCCGCACCCCGCACCACAGGCGAATTTTCCCCAACTCCCGCCGTAAAAATCAAAGCATCCAACCCTCCCAAACTCGCCAGCATTGCACCAATTCCGGCGCGCAAACGGTGAATGTAAATATCCAAAGCAAGTTGAGCTCTTTCATTACCTTGGGCGATCGCATCTCCAATCTGCCGCATATCGCTAGATACCCCAGAAATCCCTTTTAAACCAGAATTACGATTGAGAATATTATCTAATTTTTCAGAAGTTAAATCCCCTCGCCTTAACAAATGAATTATAATCCCAGGATCGATCGAACCCGATCGACTTCCCATCATCAAACCTTCCACAGGCGTAAATCCCATCGTCGTGTCAACACTCGCGCCCCCGCGAATCGCCGCCAGAGAACATCCGTTGCCCAAATGACAGCTAATCAGCCGCAAATCAGCCAAATCGCGGTTCAGAAGTTGAGCAGCCCTGCGAGCGCAATATTGATGGCTAATGCCGTGAAAACCGTAGCGGCGAATCCCGTTTTCGAGCCATTCGTAGGGGCCGGGATAAACAAACGCAGCGGGCGGCAATTGCGCGTGAAAAGCTGTATCAAATACTGCTACTTGCCGCACATTTTGGAGGATTTTTTCAAGGGCTTCGATGCCTTCGAGGTTGGCGGGATTGTGTACGGGGGCAAACAGAGATAAACGAGCGATCGCCTCTTTAACATCCGGCGAAATCAACGTACTTTGCTGATAGTCTTGTCCGCCATGTACGACGCGGTGGCCGACAATATCAATCTCCTTTAAATCATTAATGGTTTGAGTTTTTCCCCGCCAAAGAGTCTCCAGCATTCGAGAAATAGCAGCTTGGCGAGAGTCTGAGGTAAACTCCTCTTCAAGCCGATCGCCCTTTGCTGTTTTGACTTTCAACTCTGCTATACCCTGCTGGTGAGTCCAGTCTATTTGAGCCTCCCAGAGAGGTTGCAAAGGTCGATCGGGCAGGACATCGTTTAACTCGTAAAGACAGCTCTTTTGACTGCTAGAACCCGCATTTAACACCAGTATTTTCATGCTTTATTATGTCCTGTTGATTCATTCTTTCGATCGCTAGGCGATAGAAATCGCGTTTTGTCAAACTTTCGTCCCAGCAGAGGGGGACTAAAAAATCTTGAGATCCTGGGAAAATTATTAAGAAAAATGTCGAAAAATTAACTGTTAATGCAATCTGTAGCTAACAGTTGCATTTTTTTGATATATCTTCTATGCAGATTTTCATTTACTAAAGTTTAAGGAGCCGACGATCGATGTTTACACCAATTTTACTTGCCACTGTCGCCAGAACCGTAGAGTGGAGCCCCGAGATCGGTTTAATTATGATTATTTGCAATATTGCAGCCATTGCTTTCGGCAAATCAACCATCAAAAATCCTCACACAGGCCCAGCCGCGCCCTCATCGAATCTGTTCGGCGGCTTGAGCTTGGGTGCACTTGTGGGAAGTCTCTGCTTCGGTCATATTCTGGGAACAGGTACGATTTTAGGATTGTCTTACCTCGGTGCGATTTAGTTTCAGACTCTAGGGTGCGCCCAGCGCACCTTACCCGCAATTTCAAGTACCGGGTAAATTGCGGAGGTTTTCGTCCATGTACGATCGATCGCCCAAAACCTCCAGCAGCGGCCCGCGAACATCAAACTTGACAATACTGACAGAAGCTGCTAACGCGGCAATGCGATAGCGATAACGTCCCAAATCAATCCCCAAGAGACTGCACAGAATAATTCTAATAGTCGCTTTGTGCGAGACAACCAAAACATTACCGCTCTTGTACTTTTCCTCAATTTCTGCGATAACTAAGGACGATCGGCTAGCAATTTCCACGGAAGTCTCGCCGCCATTCGGTGCATTCCAAGCAGGTTCAGTCAGCCAATTAATATAATCTTCTTCGTAGTCTTTTTTGACCGCTTCTACTGTTTTGCCTTCCCACTCACCGTAATTAATTTCCTTCAGTCCGTCGCGAAGCTGCATTTCAATTCCCACAGCATCGCACAAAGGTTTTGCAGTAGCAATAGTTCGTTTCATCGGACTGACATAAACAGCATTCCAAGGCAATTTTGCGTAAGTGGCGCCAAACTGTTCTGCCATTTGAGTACCTACGGGCGTTAATTCTGGGTCGATATGGCCGCAGAAACTGCCAGTCTTGCTGTAAGTCGTTTCACCGTGTCGTACAAAGTAGATTTTTAAGCTCATGAGTTAATTGTGTGTGAATTTTACTATGTTAGCAAAAGAGTTTAAAAAACTCCTTCAAATCATCGAGTGCAGGATTATCCCAATCCCAAATATCTTTTTTCTGTTCCATAACATAATCAAACCCAGACATACTGCATTTCCTTCCAGCTTGTTTCTGTTCCTGAATTTAGCAAGTATCATACCTGAGATAGATGCTCACCCAGAATTTATCAAAACCTTTCTGGTTAATTTGCTTTCCCTGGCTTTCTATGCAAGTTTTCCAGCTATTCAAACAATCAGCATGAGGAGATTCTCTAGCCTTTATTGCCTTTAAAAGCGTTTCTAGTTCGCATTTACCTCCAACATTTGTAAAGTAACAAGCCAATTTTGCATTTGTTCCATTATCTCCACAAATATCTATAAATTGTTTAGTGCGTGACAAAGTTTTAGATTTAAACACCTGTTGTATACATTTATTTACCCATTCTAACCGCTCTGGCTCGGAATAGTTTTCAATATCAAGAATTAGCCCAATTTTTTCTATATCTATTTTTTGCAGGTCGGCTTCTAAAGCTTTTAAAGTAGTGATTAACTTTGTTTCACTAAAACTTTTTTAAATGAAATATATTTTTCATATCGGCACTTTTTCCTGGGCTAAGCTAGCTTGATTTTGGGTTAATTTGCCTTGCAGTTTACTTTTTTTATTATGGCGTTTCCACTTTCTCAAACTATTAGCAATCACCCAAGTTAACAAGCCTGCACTTAAGCTCAGAAAGATAATTAACATGAAGGTAGCAAAGGCGCTCAAACTGAATTGTTCATTAATGTTTATTACTCCCGGTTTCTCCTCGATCCAGTATGGGGCGCTAGCTGCTACTACTCCGGCTGCACCTATTCTTGCACCTACTACGGCTATGGTAGTTTGCAGGTTGCGATCGATCTCTGTTTGTTCGGTTTCTACTATTCCTCGGATGGAGGCGATCGCGCGATAGAATAATTTTTGACCCGGTTCTAAATATCTTAAATCCGCTTTAATTTGACCATGGTATTTATTCGATCGGCTTGACATCTGTTTGAAAAAATATCGTTCGTCTTCTGGAATTTCTGCTGGCTCATTAATAGTTATAACAGGCGCACTGACAAATAACAGTTCCGGCGATCTACTGATAATAAAATCACAACTGCCGTTTAATCCCTTACTGGCATCTACACTAAAATCGATTCATAAAACCAGCTAATTTGATAATTTAACTGTTTTCTGAGTTCCACCAGAATCGGATCGATAATTAATTCCGATCGCGCTTTTTCTGTATTGCTGCCAAGTGCTAAAGCGATATTATCGCGCAGGGTTTCTTGCAGGAAAGCGCTGGGTGCTAATTCTGGAAGTTCCGCAAAGATATCAAAACGCTCGGAAATCGTCAAATTAAAGTCTTTTGCAACCCGATTTAAGGTAAAATCACTGTAAGACATTTGAATGGTATGCAAAAGTTATATCGTGTCCGGTTGTATCAGTTGCGTAGGGGCGGGTTTAGCCGACAATTGTTTCATCAAACAAACAACTTTTCGTCAAAACCCGCCGTTACCAAGCGTGACCGATGCTAACAGACATGATATTATTGGCCGATCGCACAAAAAGCAGCCCCATAAAAAGGCGAAACAAAGGGTACATATCAATCTCTACAGCACGTGCAACGTCTCTACAGCTACACGAACCTTCGGTGTACCTCATACGGCTGCAATGCTCTACCCAACCTACGAATGATTAGATCGATTTATCACCCTAAGTACGGGACAGCCGGGTAGTTTACGTAAATCTACTGTAGGAGATCACTCAGTTTCCGAGTAATTTGATACTGGGAGAAAACCTATCCGAAGCGTAACAAAATGAACACAGCTACACGAACCTTCGGTGTAGCTCATACGGCTGCAATGCTCTACCCAACCTACGAATGATTAGATCGATTTATCACCCTAAGTACGGGACAGCCGGGT
>NZ_JAUBPO010000109.1:23215-23794 GCF_036700785.1 Microcoleus sp. S28C3
AGTTTACGTAAATCTACTGTAGGATATTACTCAGTTTCCGAGTAAATTGATACGACGAGAAAACCTATCCGAAGCGTAACAAAATGAACACAGCTCTTATAACGTTTCCTTTAACAAAAATTACAAATCTTGTTAATGAAGACACAACAAGCCAGTACAACCTAGCAATGGAAAAACTGCTCGTCGTTGTGCAAGAACTCTCGTTAGCCCGCAGCCTCGAAGATGTCATGGCGATCGTGCGAGTTGCCGCACGCCAACTCACAGGTGCTGATGGTGCTACCTTTGTCTTGCGCGACAAAGATCAGTGTTTCTATGCCGACGAAGATGCCATTGCACCTCTGTGGAAAGGGCTGCGGTTTCCAATGAGTATATGCATCAGCGGTTGGACAATGTTAAACCGTCAACCAACCGTCATCCCAGACATCTATGAGGACGCTCGTATTCCCCACGCCGCTTATCAGCCCACATTTGTCAAAAGTCTGGCAATGGTTCCAATTCGGACAATAGACCTCTTGCGAAATTCTCAGGCGATCGCTAATTTATCTTCAAAGAAAGTTCATAATTATAAATACCAGCAAT
>NZ_JAUBPO010000110.1:0-23761 GCF_036700785.1 Microcoleus sp. S28C3
AGATGAATATCCATAGGGTAGAAATCAAGTAGTGGTATCTCATTATACGGTTTTCACCAAAAACCCAGAAGAACCATCTCGATAAAGTTTTCTTTCGACCCAGCAATACGCTTAACGAGTGTTTTACAGCCGCGTAAAATTTTAGTCGTCAAGGTGCAGCACTTATTATTTTAGACAACTAAAAAATGTGGCGGTAATGTTCTAGACATATAGTATATTTTGCCTCATTTAATTTTAATTTAATTGTGCTATTTTGATATATCGAGGTCGATATTTTACTCGATTTATCCAATTTTAAATTGCTGGAAATTTGGTTAAATCAAATCCGCTTTCGCCCGCAAAGTGAGTGTAAACAAATAAACCGATGTCAGCAATAGTATAGCGATCGCCTGTAAAAAAAGCATGGTTTGCTAAATGCTGTTCCATCACCCCCAAAGCACCATAACCCGGTGCTTGTTTTTGTTTAAGTGCTTCGCGATATTCTTGTGCTTTCCCCGTCAAATACCAAAAACGAGAAGTAGCAATAAAAGGTTCGTGACTGTACTGCTCAAAAAATAACCACTGCATGGCTTGAGCGCGTTAAAATTTATCACTGGAGAAAAACTCTGTTCCTTCACTCAAATAAAACATAATTGCATTTGATTCAAATAAAAATTCACCCGGTTCTATAGCAATCGTCAATGAGTCGTAAATTTTTTACCCCACCCCAACCCTCCCCTTGGTAAGGGGAGGGAGTAAGAAATTCACAAATGATTTAGGATTGCTATAGTTCTCAAACAGGAATACGTCCCTTAGGATTTTTCAGCAAAAATTCAGTAGTTCGACTTTCTCCTTTGAGAATATCAATTTAGAGCCTCGCAAAGGAAAGATTAAGCTGAATTAAAAGCAAGCGATTTTTGTAACAATTAGCACAGGGGAAATATTCGTAAAGTTTCAACATGAGTATTTTTTTATATCCCGCAGAGAAGACAGATCACGCAGAGTTAAGAAAGAGAAGTTCAAAAGTTATTATTGTAGCATTTGCTGGTAAGAGCAGAATTGCTACCTTCAGAAGTAATATGAGTAAGGTGTAACGCAGAGCACCCTAAATTAATCAATATTGGAGACTGAATGAAATCCTACTGGAAAAATCTTCACTTAAATTCGGAAACGATCGGCTTAATCTACGGTTTTTTGGGCGTAGTTGGATTTAGCTTGACATTACCGGCAACCCGAGCCGCTGTGATAGATTTAGACCCGCTTTTGGTAGGCTTGGGACGCGGATTAGTAGCAGCTATATTAGCAGCATTTACTCTGCGGATAACGCATCAACCCATTCCTTCAAAACAGCAACTTCGGAGTTTATTAGTTGTCGGATTGGGAGCTGTTTTGGGATTTCCGGTACTATCGGCTTGGGCAATGCAGCAAGTACCTGCCGCCCACGGTGCTGTGGTGTTGGGATTGCTGCCTTTAGCAACAGCGATAGCGGGAGTTTTGCGAGCTGGCGATCGCCCTGATTTCACTTTTTGGATGGCTAGCATTGTCGGTAGTGCAACTGTTGTCTGTTTTGGTATTATTAGTGGTGCTGGACACCTTCAGCTCGCCGATTTAGCTTTGTTTGGAGCTGTAATTGCTGCTGCTTTTGCCTATGCTGAAGGTGGGCAATTAGCTAAGATTTTAGGTGGATGGCAAGTTATTAGTTGGGCCTTGGTAATTATCGCTCCTTTCGAGGTCTTACCAACAATATTTGTGGTCTTAAAACAAGGGTTGACAGCTTCACCTATAGCCTGGTTCGGTTTTGCTTATGTGAGTATTTTCAGTCAATTTATTGCATTTTTTGCCTGGTATCACGGTATGGCAATTGGTGGAGTTGCCCGGGTAGGCCAAATTCAGTTATTGCAACCTTTTTTGACGCTCCTAGCTTCGGCAATTCTGCTTAATGAGACTTTGGAGCCGATCGCCCTAGCAACAGCTTGTTTAGTTGTGGCCAGCGTAGCTGCGGGTAAAAAAGCATCAATTAAGCGGGCAGAAGATTTGTGAGGCGATCGCTTTATCAACAGGCTGCTGACTCCAATTCTTGACTTTCACATATCGACTCCATCCAACGACAGATGTAAAGCCGGGATTATTTCTGTTCAATACTACCAATCAACTGAATTTTTCCGAGAAAAGTAATGTTAGATATTGATCGAATGAGTTCAAAAGAAATACACGAGCTGCTACACCAATTAGGATACGGTGATCTTGGCTGCATACACGAAGGCAAACCCTAGGTGATGCCAATGAATTATTATCTCGAAGATTCGGACATCTACCTGTTTACAACCGAAGCCGTGAAGACTCATGAAATAGACGCAAATCCCGAGATCCGTCTACAGGTTGAAGAAATACACGATCCGGTTCATTGGCGCAGCGCGATTGTGAATGGTCGAGCCTCCCGCCTCACAGTTCAGGAAGACATCGATCGGGCAATGCACTCGATCGAAGAACGCCATCCAACGCTCTCACCTGCGATCGATCGAACCTGGATTGATGCTCGATGACGTTCAGAAGCGATCGCAATCTACCGCATCGACGCGAGTGAAATGAGCGGACGCACGACTGATGGAGTCAGCAGTCGATAAGAACCGAGATACCTCAAACGTTGAGAATGTTGAGGGAAACCCGATTCTTCTAAGTCGAGGCTTCACAATAATTAATCCATTGCTTTGATTCTTTTTACTATTTTTTCACAAGGAATGATATGACGAACAAAATTGACATCAACAAATCTGTGCCGCACGAGCGATGGGGTGAATTTTTCGATCAGTTTTCAGATGGTAATCGTGGGCGGAATATTTCCATCGAAGTCATCAATTCAGAACTCGGTCATGCAGAACTGATTAAGAACGCACCATTGATGGCGATAGTTTACGATCGCCCTGGAAAGGGAGATGATTTGGTGATTGAAGTGGGTAAGGATGTGGTGACTTACGCTCACACGATCGATTCACCAACTGAAGTTTTAACGGGACAGGACTCAAACGGCGTGATGATGGCGCTTCGGATTAGTGACGCTGCTGGGACACAAACATTAATCCAGCTACAAGCTAGTTGAGCTGGTTGAATAATGCTGAGTTTAGTTTATTTCAGTACCCAATGTTTTAAGCCCCACACTCAATAACCCACTGATTTGACTACCGCGATTAGCGATAAAGATACAGCAGCGGGAATGAATGCTCTTTATGCGATCGCCATTGATGCAGATGCCATTCCCCGTGTGATCGCCTATGCCATTGAGCAGCCCGGTGATGTTGATGTGAATGAAACGATCATCCGACTCGTCAAGAACTTTAGAGTGATAAAAGAACATCATGAAACAGCGAAAACTGGGCAATCAAGGATTAGTAGTCTCAGAGTTAGGACTGGGCTGTATGGGTATGTCCGAGTTCTACGGCATAGCCGATGAGTCAGAAGCGATCGCCACCATTCATCGCGCCTTAGAGCTAGGCGTGACGTTCCTCGACACGGCTGATATGTATGGTGTCGGCCACAATGAGGAGTTGGTCGGCAAAGCAATTAAAGACTGTCGAGATCGAGTCATCATCGCCACGAAGTTTGGCAATGTACGCGGTAGCGACGGCAGCTTTCTAGGCGTGAATGGCAAACCCGAATATGTCCGCTCTTGCTGTGATGCCAGTCTCAAGCGTCTGGGCGTAGATACGATCGATCTTTACTATCAGCACCGAGTCGATCCAAACACTCCCATCGAAGAAACCGTAGGTGCAATGGCGCAGCTCGTGCAAGCCGGGAAAGTGCGCTACCTCGGCCTTTCCGAAGCCGCGAGCGCCACGATCCGCCGTGCCCATGCAGTACATCCTATTTCGGCACTCCAGACTGAATATTCGCTGTGGAGCCGGGAGCCAGAATCCGAGATTTTGCCCACCTGCCGAGAGCTAGGGATTGGGTTTGTGCCTTATAGCCCTCTGGGGCGCGGGTTTCTCACAGGCAAAATCAAGAGCCTCGACACGTTATCTGAGGGAGACTATCGCGCACAACGATATCCTCGCTTTCAAGACGATAATCTCCAGCAAAATCTGGATCTAGTCGAGCAGATTGAGCAGATAGCCGCAGCTAAGGGCATCAAAGCTGGACAGTTGGCGCTGGCATGGGTCTTAGCCCAGGGCGAAGACATTGTGCCAATTCCAGGCACCAAACGCCGCACCTATTTAGAAGAAAACATTGCGGCGGCTGCTGTAACGCTGACTCAAGCAGAACTAGACCAGCTCGGAAAAGCGCTGCCATTAGGAATTGCCGCGGGCGATCGCTACCCCGATATGAGCACCGTCAATCGTTAGGATTTGGTCAACTCGCCAAGTGGATGGAGAGAGTCGGCGCGGGGGGTCATTGGTGTCCACAATCGCCTGAAATTCCCGATCGCTCTCGCTTTTACCCCAGTCTCGATCCCCCTAAATCCCCCTTAAGAAGGGGGACTTTGAGCGCTTCCGGTCCCCCCCTTCTTAAGGGGGGTTAGGGGGGATCTCCGGGTCAATAAAACACGCCCTGGCCGCAGCAATCTCAATCTTTTTCGTTGCCTTTTTTATTAAGTAAACCAGAGGAATAGAACTTAAATAAATCTAATCTTTGGCATCCATGCCTTTAGAAAATGTTAAAAACAACAGATAAAACTCAAATCGAGCGAATTCTGAAAGCCTAATCAATAAGCAGAAAATTATGACAAATACAATCAGCCGCGAAATTCAGCTAGTCTCCCGCCCCAAGGGGATGCCCACCGCCGATAATTTTACGATCGCGCAAACAGAACTAAAGCCACTTCAAGAGGGGCAGGTGCTCGTTCGCAATCTCTACATTTCGGTAGATCCATATATGCGCGGTCGCATGAATGAAGGGAAATCCTATGTTCCCCCGTTCAAGTTAGGTAAAGCGCTAGAAGGCGGTGCAGTCGGCGAAGTCATCGAGTCGCGCGCCCAGGAATTAAAGCCGGGTGATGTTGTCACTTCCCAGTATGGCTGGCGAGAATACTTTATAGCTGCCCCAAAAGATTTGCATCAGGTCAACCGCGAGATTCAACCGCTCTCAGTTTACCTGGGTGCCCTCGGCATGACGGGCATGACCGCTTGGGTTGGGTTGAATTTGGTAGAGGTCAAAGCCGGCGATGTTATTTTTGTTTCGGGAGCAGCAGGTGCGGTGGGAAATGTCGCCGGACAACTAGCGAAATTGCGCGGATGCCATGTCATCGGGTCAGCCGGTTCAGGATCGAAGGTCAAGTTTCTGCTGGAAGAATGCGGATTCGATCGCGCCTTCGATTACAAGGTCGGCCCCGTCCTCGAACAACTCAACCGCGCAGCACCGGACGGAATTGATGTCTATTTCGATAACGTAGGAGGCGAAACGCTCGAAGCGGCGCTCTCGGCGTTGCGCGTGCACGGCCGAATTATCGCTTGTGGCGGCATCTCCGGTTACAACGAGGAAAAGCCCCAGCCCGGCCCTCCCAATCTATTTAATATGGTTACCAAACGGTTGACGATGAAAGGGCTAATCGTTAGGGATTGGCTCGAGCGCCAGAGTGAGTTTGAGCAGGAAGTGGGCGGCTATTTCCAAGCTGGGAAACTGAAGAACAAGGAAACAGTGGTGGCAGGAATCGAGGGAGCGGTTGGTGCATTCATCGGTCTTTTTGAAGGCAAAAATGTGGGTAAAATGGTGGTAAAATTGGATTAGGTGGCGACTAATTGAGTCGGCACTTGCTTCATGATTTGAGCAAGTTGAAACCCTAGATCGCTTATACATTATTTGGTTTAAAAAAGTATGGATCTCCAACTATCCGATAAAGTTGCACTCGTCAGCGGTTCAACCGCCGGAATTGGACTAGCGATCGCCACGACACTTGCCCAGGAAGGAGCAACTGTCATTGTCAATGGCAGAACCCAAGAGCGCGTAAACGAGGCTCTCGATCGCCTGAAGCAAAGTGTCCCGAATGCCAAACTTCAGGGAATTGCTGCCGATTTGGGAACGCAAGCAGGAGTTGAATTATTGTTTCAACAAGTGCCAGAAGTCAACATTTTGGTCAACAACTTGGGAATTTATGGCTCTCAAGCATTTGAAGATATCTCCGATGAGGAATGGATGAACATTCTGGAAGTAAACGTTATGAGCGGTGTTCGGCTCTCGCGTCATTACTTACCGCCAATGCTAAAAAAAGATTGGGGACGAATTATTTTCATCTCTAGCGAATCTGCCTTGAATATTCCCACCGAAATGATTCACTATGGCGTTACCAAGACAGCACAAGTGGCGTTGAGTCGCGGTTTAGCTGAAACAACCGCAGGCAGTCGTGTCACGGTTAATACAGTATTGCCAGGGCCAACCCGTTCCGAAGGAGTGGAAACTTTTATTGAGGGACTTGCTAAGGATCAAAATATTACACCCGAACAAGTTGAGAAAGAATTTTTTACCAAGACTCGTCCATCTTCACTGATTCAGCGATTTGCTACAACGTCTGAAGTTGCTGCATTAGTTGCATTTGTTGCTAGTCCTCTAGCTTCTGCAATTAATGGGGCCGCCTTGCGAGTCGAGGGTGGATTGTTGCGATCGATTGTTTAATAATAGGACTTACGCAAGTGGTACATATAAATAAGCTGTTCTGCATTTAAACGATGCTATTCCAGCGACCTCTCCGGCTTGCAATGCCAAGGTTTCAGGATTTCGCAATAGCTAATTTAGATACAGAACAGCTTAGTAGGGTGCCCCGGAACAGAAAACCCTCGATATTCGTTGTAGAACTTCGTCTGACGCACCCTACAAGTCAAATCCGCCTAAGTCGAGGAGTTTCTTCGGGGGAGTTGAGGTCATAGCCAGTAAGCTAATCTGTATAACATCCCGATCGGGGGTATTGTACAGAAGATTTCCGTCTAATATTCCTGTGAAAAAAATAATTCGGAACAATTCTTAAAAAAATCCTTATTTGGGATGTTATATGGAAACTTTCCGTATAATTCATAGTTAAACATCTTTGTAATTTTAAATATCGATGTGAAATGTCAGATTTAACAAGTATTGAAAAAGTCACGCTAGAGAAATTACTCGAAATGGAAAGCGGCTATGTGCTTTAAAAAAGCATATTGCTGTTCATAATTAACTTATCTCTGTCCAATTATAGATTTTATTTCAATCAAAACTGTTCCCATCGATAGAGGATATTTAAAATATTTAATCCTAATATAAAAACTATCTAAAACTTAATGATAATCATAAAAGCGATGTGATAAAAACAGCTAGATAAATTCTAAGCTCATGTGGTGGCTAATCAATCTTTTTTCTTTGGAAGGGTCTAATTATGCCTCTGATTCGTTATCAAGAAATAGTTGTGTAAGCCATTGAACTCAATTCATACCTTTTATTACATCTACAGGAGAAACTCATGGAAAATACAGAAAGTACATTGTTCGATCGCATATTCCGGGACAGCGAAGGCAATATTGTTATAGCTCAGCCGCCAAATCTACCACTGATTGTCGGGCTTGTAGCTAGTTTGTTAAAGCTGATTGTTCCAACAGGCGAAATTAATTTAGCGTTGGAGCTAGTAGCCTTTGGATCTTTGTTTACTTGGGCTTGGGAAGAATTATTTCAAGGTGTTAATTACTTTCGGAGAGCATTAGGTCTGATTGCACTTGTTGCTCTAATTGCGTGGAAACTTCAATAAGTAGGTAAACATCAATAAATCCTATCGACCGTGACCTTACCTGAAAAATTTACGCAAACTCTTCTTTTGTTATGGGCATGACCAGTCAAGTTTCAGATGTACAGATGACTTCGCGCTGAGGCGATGAGCTTGACTCCCTAGCATTCTCTTTAAAACCGCAATTGTCGCGATGAGTATTAATATCATTGCCGGTTTAATTCAGTAATTGCCGCAGATTCCACCTTTATAAACTACCCCCCAGAAGCCGAGTTTCTTGCTGAAACCCGGCTTCTGTGTATTTCACTTACCTCAAAATTGCTGTATAATGAGCTCTCTACACGGACTCATGCAGAAAATCAAAATCGATGTCCAACGAAGCGTCTGACCGTCTTAAACAAAATGCTGAAAAAATTATTCGGATGTGGGAGAAGCGGGCGCGCGATGAAGTCAGTGCATCAACGCCTCAAAATTCTCTTGCCCTACAAGATTCCCTTCCTCTATACTTAAACCAACTGGTAGATCAACTCTCAAACAGAATTGTCAGGACACCTGCCCGAATCACAGCCGACGAGGTAGAAAGCACCCGGATTGGCAAGCTGCACGGGCATGAACGGGCGGGGTATGCTGACTACTCTATGAGTCAACTCATTTTCGAGTATCACCTCCTCCGTCAAGTAATATTTCAAGTTTTAGAAGAAGAAGCACCTTTGGAAGTGCAGGATCGAGACATTATTATCGGCTCCATTGAGCAAGCCGTTAATGACGCGGCCACTCAATTCTCCGAAACGCTGCGAGATATTCAAGAATTATTTATGGTGACGCTAACTCACGACCTCAGAAATCCCATCAATGTCGTAAAAATGGGAACTCAACTGATGCTGCGGCGGCTGGAACGACGAGATACCCACACGGATGTGGCCGCGAGGATGCTGGGTGCGATCAATCGGCTGGATTCGATGATTCAAAATCTGCTGGATGCGAGTCGGCTGCGGGCAGGGCAGAGCTTAAAGATTGAATTTGAAGAATGCGATTTTGAGATGCTAGTCCAAGAGGTGGTAGAAGATTTGAACTTCGCGTATGGAGAGCGGTTTGTTGTGGTCTCAGATTCTGAGATCAGGGCTTTTTGCAGCCGTAAAGAAATACGGCGGGTGATTGAAAATTTAGCAATTAACGCTGTGAAATACGGTGAGCCTAGTACGCCGATTACACTCACACTCCAGCAAACTGAAACGCAGATCAGCCTTACTATCCATAATGAAGGCAATCCGATCGCCCTAGACGCTCAATCCATCCTATTTCAACAATTTCGTCGAACCATTTCTGCCCAGGAGCAAACCGGCTGGGGATTAGGATTATTTTTAGCAAAGAGTATTACTGAAGCGCATCAAGGGACACTGGCGGTTGAAAGTGGAGAGGCCAAGGGAACAAGCTTTATTATCAACTTACCTAAAGTTCTTCTTTAGTTCGGGACATTAACACTAAAAAGAAAAATAGGGTATAAAATAATTAATTTACAGTCAATATTTCCGAGCTAGCCCACAGCTTAGGTGCTTCAGCAGACGCACTCTAAACCGCAGAATTAAGCCGTCAATATGCGAAACAAAGCCTGAGCGAGTACGGCGCAAACAGCCTCAAGCAAAAACACAAATCGACCGCATTGATACTGTTGCTCAATCAGTTCAAGAGTCCGATTATCTTGATTATGATTATGGTGGCGGTGCTAGAGATTTTCCTTCAAGATGCGGCATCTGCCACGCTCATTCTGACGAGCGTCATTATCAGTGAGTTATTAGGGTTTTGGCAAGAGCGCGGAGCCTCGAACGCCGCCGAAAAATTATTGGCATTAGTGCAAGTTAAAGCAACTGTTTTGAGCAATGGTCACAATTGAGTCAGGTTATGTAAATCCACTCGATTTGAGGCTATGCTGGCGACCATTGGAGTGACAATAATCCTTCCCTGGACACCTTTGGGAACGCTGCTGGGATTTCAACCGTTGTCATTGAGTTTTGTGCTGATGCTAGGGGCGATCGTGCTGTTGTACGTTACTGTCGCTGAAAATGTGAAATGAGTGTTTTATCAACGAGTGAAATTTTAGTTGTCAAGGCGCAACACTTATCGGTTAAAGCATTAGATATCAAATGAGTTTTAGCTAGGGCATTTTGGGCTGCATAAAAATTAGGTTTTACTTTCTATACCTGATTTTCACGTCTTATGCTACTGGGGACGTTTAACCCCGCCTTTCCGTTTAACTTGAAATCCATACAAATAGATTTCAGGCATATTAATTCGTCCATCAGAACGACTTTCTACAATTCCAAGTTGAAGTAAATACTGCAAAATTCCTTCAGGGTTAGTTACAGGCGGTTGTTTTTCAGGACTCCATCTGGTGGACTTTACCGCCTCTAAAAATATTTCCTGCTGCATCGGAGCTCTCAGATTTACTAAGCTCATCTTGAGAGATTCTAGCCAAGGATACTCTTCCTGTAATTCCCGAATTCTATCATCTGAAGTATTCATTAAAGCCCCCTGTAAGTCAGAGGGTTGCAAAAGTAATGTGTTTTGTTCAAAAAAAGATAGCTGTTGTATTCGACTTTGTGCAGCTAAGGCAAATAATTTGAGAAAAGAACGTGGCGCAATTCGACCACCAGCATCCTGAAGGTGATTGGGAATCCAGCGATAGGTGATTCCTTTTTTAGCATTAGCCCCCATATACTTACCAATCATCTTTTCGATTAGTTCTTCAAACAATTTTTCATTTGATGTTGCAGTCCAACCCAAGCCAGTTTTGTTTTCAATAATCAACCCTGGGATATTTTGCAAATATTCGGTCATTTCATTACCAGAGTTCGCAAGTCGTTTGACCAAAAGTTGGTAAAGCCATGAATGTTTCCATTCCAATCGAATTTGATGGGCTTGCAGTTTGGAAGCATCAGGAAAACTCAAAAAATCCTCTCGAAATAGATCGGTACGCAAAAAGATTTTGGGTCGTATTCTGTCCCAACGTCGCCATCGATCGAGCCACAAAGCTAAAAGTTCACGAATTGGACTTGCTAAGGCAGTATAGGAAGCAACTAATCGATCTAACTCATCATAAGTGACAAATAACCAATCATCTGCTTCAATGAGTTTTTGATCTAATTTATCTAAGACAGAATTTAATTTTTCAAGATTTTGAGTGACAATAGGTTGCCAAATTGATAAGCGAGATAAGTCGTCTCTAAGAATGTTGGCTATTTTTGTCTCTATTTGTTTAAGAAGAAAATTTTTGAACTTAAAATCTTCTTGCTGTAATAACCCCCCTAAAATTAAACCAATCCAGAAGCTTCGCCATTCAATATTTGTAGCCTTATCCATTTGCATTTCAACACTCTCTGGCGTGGGAAATCGCTTTTCTGCTGTGCGAGTCCGTCCAAAGCCAGCTATCCACGTCGTTTTGCTTAAGTCAGGCAAGGATCTAATTTTCAAACTTTCAACCAAAGATTCTCGTCCTGAAGGGATGGCGAGTAAACGGAATAATTCTGTTTTTCCTACTCCACGACCTCCTAGTATTAATAATGTATTTGGTTCTAAAGCAAGACGATAATCTGCTATAGGCAAAAAGTTTTTTAAGAATTTCTCCTGATTATCGCTTTCGTGTTCAGCAGTCCCCCGACCAGGGGCAATATCCATTATTAATTCGAGTAGCTTTTGTTTATTAAATTCACTCATAGTTTTAATTGCTACACATTTTTTAATTCACGTCCAAAAAGTATACATAATTTTTCTGCAATATCCTGATAAGGAGAATTAGTCATTGTCTTTACGAGGTCTGACAGTCGATTTGACTCTTCTGGAGTTGAGTTACGCGAAAATAGAGCTATGTCTCCGCGTAGGCTCTCCTGATATGGCACGACGACAGGAAAAAATGGTTCTTCTATATTGTTAGCATCAGGGACTGTTTCATCTTCCGAGTAATAGTTTTCTTGAAAAACAATGTAGGCTTGTTCTCGAAATTCCGTTAGTTCTGTTTCTCGTCCTGATAGTCCGATCGCTGGAGCCATCGAATGTACAAGAATCAACGGCAAACGTTCATCAACTCCAGGACTTGCTAAATGGCGAATAACATGGGCTAGTCCAGCCCAACTTTGGCGTGATTGAGTTCCAAAGATGACTGCTGCATGAGAGAGAGCGGTAATCGCCAAGCCACCAATATCGTGAAAACCAGCCCGTGCATCCATCAAAATGAAATCTAATGGTCTTGCTTCGTTGTTTAATTCCTTTAGCATATCCACCATTGTACTTTGTAGTTCACCATCCACAAGGTTTTGAAAGTCCAATCTGGCTAATTTTTCCAAGTAATTGTCGTCTATCGTCCCCGCCGGAAGTAACTGGATGATTTCGCCCTGATCTCCTAGCAAAGTCTGCTTATTAATGGGTATCAGATGATTACGCAGTTTCCAATCATTTTCTTGAATCTTCTTTTCCAATAAATAATCAATTACCCCTAGATTATTGGAGTTATCTGGTGAAAAAATTGTAGCCAAGCCTGGTGCTTCTAAATCGAGGTCAACTATGGCAACTCGATGACCGTTACGAGCTAAAGTCAATGCAGTAGCAACCAGGGTACTGGTTCGTCCTGCACCTCCTTTGAAAGAGAAAAAAGATACGATCGCGGGCTTATGCTTTTGAGCGACTAAATCCTCTGACCAAGGTGGTTTACCTAATTTATTGTCTGTCCATGCCTGTTTAGCAATGTGACGCTCAAGAATATACCAGCGAGGCAAAACTGAGTTATCATCCCAAGATGCTAAAACTCTTTCAGCCTTAATGGTATCAATTAAAGCTTTATAACCGTCTTTTTCTGCAGGCAGCCAAATATCATTTCCATAGTAAAGTCCAAGTTTTGTAGATAAAAAGGTATTAAGATCAATGGTTTCTGATTCTGCAATGCTAATGTTTTCTAATGGTTCCAGAAAAAGTCTTATTTTTCCTTTAATGTCACGAATAATTGTGACCGACTCAAGCTTAGGTACAAGTGAAGCTATAACGCTTTGTTCATTAAAGCATTGCTGCACTTGCTGGAAGGTTTCACCAAAACTGATTGTCATTTTTTAAATATCCTGGCTAGAAACTGAGCCATTTAGCACTAACTTGGGGATTATTTCTCGGTAAATTTCTTCTGCACGTTGAACGGCTGTTTTTGCGTCAGCTTCAGCCCAAAGTCCTGATTTGGAATATCTCCTCTCTGGATGATGTTTAGCTAGAACAGTATCAGCTATTCGTGAAGTAGGAAGTTGCCTATCCAGAATAGGATAGAGAACCCGCAAGCGTTCCATTGCCCTTCCTTCAAGTTCAGTGAGGTCATGTCCATATTTTCTTACCGCGCCTCGATCGTGCTTAAAGTGTTGCTCGACAAGAACTTTAAAAGAGCATTCTACAACATAACCTGCTAGGTAAACAGCGTTGTCCCACCGTTGCTCAACCAAAAGAAGTTGGGCATCCTGTAAATGGCGACCTGCTGAGTTGGAAAAGGACTCTGGCATTTTTTATTTGATCCAGAATAATTGAAAATAAAGTTATGATATAGCGAAAAGGGCTAGCGAGCAATCTCAAGCGGTAGATTTTAGCCGTAAACCCGGAAAATACTTGTTGATGGCAACGCTGGCGACCCTAGGAGTTACAATTATCATGCCCTGGACACCTTTAGGAACCCTGTTCGGATTTCGCCCGTTGCCGTTGAGTTTTATACTGGTTCTGCGGGCGATAGTGGTGTTCTACTTTAGTGCGGTCGAGAATGTAAAAGAAGTGTTTTACAGTCGCGTACAGTTTTAGTTGTTAAGGCGAAGCAGTTATGACTTTGGACAACTGAGAAATGTAACGGTAATGTTCTACACGTATAGTATTTTTAGCCTCATTTAAATTAAATTTCATTGTGTTAGGCTAATATATCGAGGCTGACTTTTTACGCGATCGATCCAAGTTTCAATAGCTGGAAATCTGGTTAAGTCAAATCCGCCCTCACCAGCAACGTGAGTGTAAGCAAATAAACCGATGTCAGCAATAGTATAGCGCTCGCCCGCAAAAAACTCATTTTCTGCTAAATGCTGTTCCATCACCCCTAAAGCAGCATAACCCGGTGCTTGTTTTTGTTTAAGTGCTTCCTGATATTCTTCAGCTTTCCCTATCAAATACCAAAAACGAGAAGTAGCAATAAAAGGTTCGTGGCTGTACTGTTCAAAAAACAACCACTGCATAACTTGAGCCCGTTCAAATTTATCCGTGGGGAAAAACTCAGTTTCTTCGCTCAAGTAAAACATAATTGCATTCGATTCAAACAGAAATTTACCAGGTTCGATTTCTAACACCGGAATGCGGCCATTGGGATTTTTGACCAAAAATTCAGGCGTGCGGCTTTTTCCTTCGAGAATATTAATTTCTGTGCGATCGAACGCAATATTGAGCTGAGTTAACAGTAAGCGAACTTTATAGCAATTGCCCGAGGGGGAATACTCGTAAAGTTTAAACATGAGTCTTGAGAAGATTTTACGATCTTAAATTATCTCATAAATTAGATAATTTAGGCAGGGTGAGTTAACAGTTGTTTGCTAAAATTATTTTGGCGATCGGTGGCGATCGCCAAAACCAGCCACTTCTGCCAGCGTATAAAGCGGGCGGCCCTTTACCTCCTCGTAAATACGCCCTATATACTGACCCAAAATCCCAATACTAACCAACTGTACCGCCCCCAAAAAGAAAACCGCCATCATCACAATTGTCAAACCAGTTAAGGCAGAACTTGGATAAAAAAGCCGCCAATACAAAATCAAAAAAGCCATTAACACAGATATAAATGCAGCAAACAACCCCATATAAATCGAAAGTCGGAGGGGAACTTTTGAAAAAGAGACTAAACCATTCATCGCCAAACTTAAAGATTTTCTGAAGGTATACTTAACCTCGCCTGCAAAACGCGGATCGCGTTCAAACTTAACCGCCGTTTGTTTAAAACCAATCCAAGCCCGCAGTCCCCGAATGTAGCGGTTGCGTTCAGGCATCGCATTGAGTACGTCCACCACGCACCTATCCATCAAACAAAAATCTCCCGTATCTATCGGAATATCAACATCAGCAAGATGGCGCAAAATGCGATAATACATATAAGCAGGCAACCGCTTAAACCAACCTTCTTGACGGCGTTGAGTGCGTTGAGCGTAAACAACTTGATAGCCCTGCTGCCACTGTTCTACCATATCTATAATTAGCTCTGGTGGGTCTTGCAAGTCGCCGTCCATGATGACTACAACTTGACCGCTAGAAAAGTTTAGACCAGCAGTTACAGCTATTTGATGACCGAAATTGCGGGCCAAACTGAGGTAACAAATTCGCGAGTCTTTTTCGTGCAATTCTCGCAAAAGTTCGAGAGAGCGATCGCGGCTACCATCATTAATTAAAATTAATTCTACTGTGCCGTCCATTCGATCCATCACGGCACTAATTCGCCGATACAATTCAGCGAGATTTTCTTGTTCGTTATAGATAGGAATTACCAAAGAATACTTAGGTGTATCGTTCATTGCAGTTTCTGTTTAAAAATCGGCTTTTTTACCCTTAAATCAAAAGTTTCTTTTTTCCCAACGCTGGCTGCTTCACGAGAGAGGTTCGGCACGTAATTTCGCTCTTTGAGCCAGACAACAGCAGCAGACAAAATAGCAGCTTACCAAAACTTATCTATTTTCTTAAATACGAAAAATAAAAGACACCATAAGACTGACGCACGCCAAGGAAAAATATTTGTTATCATAGATGTTTAGTCAGACTAGAAAAATTACAATCATAACCCATCAATTAAAAATTGCATGACAAATTCCAGTGATCTTTGGCAAGCAAATCAAGACTTAAGTGAAGCTTGTCTGCAACATCCCTTTGTTCAAGGCATTGCTGACGGCAGCCTGCCCTCAAATAGTTTTGCATATTACATTGCACAAGACGCATTTTTTCTGGGAGCATTCGCTCGCGCTTACAGTATCGCTGCGGCAAAAGCACCCGACTGGGAGGGGTTTGAAATTCTCCACAATCTCGGCAGCGGTGTTTTAGAAGAACTTCAGTTGCATCAAGGATATGCAGGCAAATGGGGGGTAAACTTGCAAGAGGCTAAACCGGGAATCGCTACCCGCCGCTACACAGATTTTTTATTAGCCACAGCCTGGGGAAACGGTGTGGGTTTGACAGCAGCCGCCATGACTCCTTGCTTGCGGTTGTATGCTTTTTTGGGACAGCAGCTAGCTAAACCTAATATACCGGAACACGCCTTTAGCGACTGGATTTCCACCTATAGCAGCCCTGATTTTGAGATTTTAGCAAAACGGCTGGAAAGTTTGGTCGATCGCTACGCAGAAGCTACGCCGGAAGTAGAAGCTACCTATCGCTACGCCATGCTGTGCGAAAGAGACTTTTTTCAGGCAGCTTGGGAAATAGAGTAAATTAAGTTTAAGAAAAAGATATGGAGAACTATTTTAAGCTACCTACGCCCACGCAGCAAATTTAACACCCATGTACAGCAGGAATGTAGCAAATAATGTCATAACAGCATATCCCCAGCGAGGCTGACTACTCAACACTAAACCGAGTCCCATCGAGAGCGACACAATGCCGTAAGCGTATCGGTGAACCGATTGCAGAGCAACGAATTTTATCAGTAGCGCTAAAGAGTAAAAACCCAAATAGCTGACTGTAAGTCTAAGCATTTTTCGCAAATTCAAGAAATAGCCATCGCCCTAAATAATTGGAATTTTACTAATAGCTTGCAACTACAAATAATCCCCTCAAAATTCCCAACTATTAATTAGTATCCTGCTAATTCCACTTGCATTATAAGAGTCTTCAACCCGCGCATCAGCAAAGGAAACAGCGGATAAAAAGCCACAGAATGCTGCTGCCCGTCATCTGCATACCTGTAGCCTAGAGTAGCGATTTCGACGTACCATTTACCGTCCCTGTGCGAAAACAGTTCCCAGCCGCTTTTGGGAAGGAAGCAGCTTACAAAACCCAGAGGCGGCCGAATCGTATACACGGGCGGGTTCTTGCAGACTAAACGAGCAATTACCTGCATCCCGATCGCAATTACCGATCGGCTGAGAAACCACACATAGCAGCGACAAAAATTTATCGCTCCCTGCTTTTGTGCCGCGCCAGGGGCAGAGTTACTTCTACCCGTAAATCATTATTTGTTATGGCTAAAACAACCCAAGACTGTGGATTTAAATTACAGTATCGCCCTCTCCAATATATACGTAGGTAAAGCGGTACTGCTAATTTTAACGTCCGAGTTTATTGGGAATCCCTTCGCAGCCGCCGGGAATAGTCTCTCTCGACTTCGAGCCGCACCAAGCGCAGCAGTAATAGCGCTGCTCCTCCGACAGCCGCTTGACAGCGGTGAAATCAGCGCGTTCCACCACAGCGCCGGTATGTTCGCCCGTTTGATAGTTGGGAAATTGGGTACGGCTGCGGGGGGATGCAATTTCTGCCGAGCCGTAGAATAAGGCGGCCGCTCTCATGTCGGCGCGAGCGAGGTTGGCGTCGTACAAGACAGCGCGCGAGAGGTTGGCTTTGACTAAATCGCACTTGCTGAGATTGGCACGGACGAGGTTGGCTTCGCTCAAATCCGTCCACCGCAAATCGGTGCCAGCCAGGTCAGCACCCGCTAACATGACATTGAGATCGATAACGCGGATACCGTGATCTCTGTCTTCAGCGTAGCCGCCGTCGCCGTCAAGGATGGGGCGGCCTAAAAGCCGATCGCGCTTCAGAGGAGTAACCAATCTAGACTGCGACAAAAACCGCAGAATTTTAGCTTTACCTTCAGCATCTACACTGCTCATAATCGCAGCAGTGCGGCCTTCTGCGATCGCCCTTTCCTGCGGCCAGTCTTCCAAAAACCCTTGTTCGTCAAGGGCTAAGTCGGAAACCCCTTGAAAATAAGCATCGATCGTTTGCTGCTGCGTAATTCTGTTTTGCTGAATCGTCAAATCTTTCGAGATCACGTACTGCCGCCAAGCCACGTAAACGCCCAAAATCGCGATTAAAATTTGGCCCAAAGCGCCGATCAACTCGCCGAGAGCACCGATGGCGTCCCAGTTGATTTGGATGTTGCGGCTTCCCGGTTCAGTATTAGTACCGCTGAGCATCAGCAAGCCCACAATCCCAGCTAAAAGCCCGAAGCAGGCGACGATCAGCGTGCGCCAAGTCGGCGGAATTACCTGCGCCCAGATTTTGCCCCAACTCGGCCACATCAGTCGCAGCGATATGCCGATCGCACCGACGGCACCAATTAAGCCCAGCCAAATGTTGTCATTGGCCAGCCCAAAAATCATCGCTGCGATCAACCCCAGCGTCAGTGCCGACGCCGACTTTTCAATAGTCGTTTGTTCCGGCTGCTGTGGCAATAAAACCTTGCGAGTTGCAGGCGGCGGCACCGGTTTTTCGGGTTCAGCAGTAGCGACGATTGTCCCTGATTCTGGTGGCACAGTAGGGCTCGCACCGTTCTGACTTTCTACAGTCACGTTCGATTCAGGGCGATTGGGTTGAGAAGAGTTGTTTTCTGGTGTCATGCGTTGAGGCAAATTCTAATTTTGGCCGGTCACTAAAACGATTTTAACTAACCAAGGAGGATTCTAGATAGTATTACCATAGAAATATCCACTAATTACACTCAAAGAGGTAACATACTATGACCCTGGTACTCCCCAATCTGCAAGCAAAACAAATGGGTCAAGTAATCACTACAATCACCGTCACGAATCGCATCGATCGAGTTATGGCTGAACGGGAATTTATTTCTGCTGAGGAAGTTCGTTCTGTTATGCTCGATAACGTTGTTGTCGATACCGGAGCAACTTTGCTTTCCTTGCCAGCTCCCATTATTAGCCAGTTAGGCTTAATACAAGTAGGAGAAAGAGATGTAGAAACATCAGCGGGCATAAAAAAGGGTCGAATTTTTGCCGACGCTCAAATTATTGTAGAGGGGAGAGAAGGGAGATTTGATTGTTTAGAGTTACCCGAAGGCGTTTCTGCTGTTTTGCTGGGCGTGATTCCAATGGAAGAACTAGGCTTAGAACCTGATTTGAAAAATCGACGGTTGCGAGTATTGCCGATGAACAATCAGCAAACATATCTGATGGGTTAGTCGATCGGCGTTTACCGCAGCACAAACCTCTCGCCTGTGATTCCTATCATCTCCAGTCAATTAAGCTGATACGCAGCTAGATTGTATAATATAAATATAAAATAAGCGCTCATTAGTTAGAATGTATGCCAGCCAAAAACCATCTATCTCAAAATCAAAAACAGAGACTCGTTAAACTACTAAAAGAGTCTGACGATAATTACGTGAGGGAAAGGTTCTAATTTTATTGCTAATAAATGACGGAAAAACTTATCGAGAAATTAGTGAATTTATGGAGATTGCTTACACAACAGTAGCTTATTGGTCAGTTCATGGCGACCCCGATCAATTGGATAGTTTTTTAGATAAAAGAAGTCCAGGAAATTTTCGTAAAGTCACTCCAGAGTATGAACAAATATTGATAGATACAATCGAAAAAGCTCCGGAAGAATATGGATATGAATTTGGGAGATGGACGGCAGCCAGACTAGCAACATATTTAGAAAAAGTCACAGGAATTAAATTGAGTAGTTCCCAAATATCCAGGATACTACATAAAAAAAATACGTTTATATTTGGGCTAAATCTAGTTTAGAGGATAAACAAAATCCAATTGAAAGAGAAGCATTTAAACAGAAACTATCGGAGTATTTAAGAATAACTAAAGAAATGCCAGAGCTTTTACAGGTATGGTTTTGGGATGAGAGTGGATTCAGTTGACGAGTGATAAGAAGAAAAACTTGGGGTAAAAAAGGTAGTCGAAAAAAAATCACAGGTCAAAGGAGAAGAGGCAGAGTAAATATCATGGGTGGGTTGAGATATCATGACAAAAAAAGGTTAAATTTTGTGATAAAAAGAGGAGATTATAATACATTTTATGACCAGATTAATGCCTTAAATAATTCGATAGTTCAAGAATGGAGAGAAATGGGCAATCAAGCTGAAAGTTTTGCCGAATCAGGAATAAAGATTGTAATTATTTTAGACAATGCTAGTTTTCATAAAAAGAAAGATATTCTCAGCCAAATATCAGCCGAAATGCCTCATATTATTTTAGAATTTTTGCCACCTTACAGCCCCGATTATAATTTGATTGAATTGGTCTGGCATTCAGCGAAAGAATATATAGCACATCGACTGTTTAAGTCAGTAGAAGAATTGTCAGAATTACTACATAGATTATTAAATGAAGGAGAAATGGTTATCAAATGGGATGGAAAAATCAAAAATAAAGGCAATGCTATTTTATCCGGTTTAGCTGCGTAGCAGCTTACCAGCCATCAAAAATGTTTGTAGTGAGGACTAAACTCCTCATAAAATTTTGATGAATAAATTCCTCATTACAAAGTAATTTTCTTTGTTTTTGAGCGGTTATATATTATTAACTGCGTTTAAAAAAATCTATCAAAAAACTGGTTGTTTGGGTATATGTAAGTTTTTTGCCCTACCTCTAGCGAGCAGAATAAGCCTTGAGCAAATACACGCCAACCGTCGAAAATATCAAAACAACTAACCCTAAAAGTAACTCGATACTAAACCTTTGAGAATTGCCCAAAGCGACAAGAATTTGCTGCCGAACCACAAACGCCAACAGCCAGCAAATCTCCGCCTTCAGCCAAACCAAAAGGCCTCGCCCCAACAGATATTGCCGGCGAGCGTTCTCAGAAGTAATTGGTACGGGATAATTAAAAGTATGCGGATAGCGCGATACCGCAGTTAAAAGCGCAAAAATAATCGCAGCCACCGCGGGCACGATCCAAATTGTCACCTTGTCGCCCCAAGCATCAGCCAGCCCCTCCAAGCCGAAATGAATCGGAATTCGATCGGGCAAAACCGCCCAAAACTGTACGATGAGTAAAACAGCCAGCAAAATCGCGATCGCAGCTAAAAGCTCTACCGCCACTAAAACAGGCGAAAGGCCCAGAGAAATAACCGGCCGTTGGTTTGGTGCGTTTCCAGTCATGGCTACTTAAAACTATAATTAAGATTGGAAATAATAGTATTGGTTCCAATTTCATTCCCCAACAGCTTTCGTTGGGGTTCCAAACATCCCGCGAGGTTTTATGACGGCTCAGGTTTTGGTTGAAAAGAAAAAGTTAGAAAAACCGCCCCTAACCATACACACATTAGGCGATCGCGTCCTGCGACAGCCAGCGAAGCGCGTCAAAAGCGTCGATGCAGAAATTCGGCAGCTAGTCCGAGAAATGCTGCAAACCATGTACAGTGCTGATGGCATCGGTTTGGCCGCCCCCCAAGTCGGAGTCAACAAACAAGTAATCGTGCTCGACTGCGACCCGGAAAACCCCGCCACACCCCCCATGGTGTTGATCAACCCCACCATCAAGGCTAGCAGCAGCGATGTCTGCATTTTGCAAGAAGGGTGTTTGAGCATTCCGGGAGTTTATTTAGAAGTCAAACGCCCAGAAGTCATTGAAGTGTCCTACCGCGACGAATACGGTCGCCCGCAAACCCTGATAGCAACAGAGTTACTGTCGAGGGCAATTCAGCACGAAATGGATCACCTCAACGGAGTGCTGTTTGTAGACAGAGTAGAAAACAAGCTCGCACTGACTGAAGAATTAGTCAAGCACAAATTTTCGCCAAAGGCAGTAAAGTCAGTATGATGGCAGGAACTCCTAAAAGTAGTTTATTGTTAGCTCTTTCGTGTATCGCCGCGATCGCAGCAGTCGGCTCCATCTTTGAGCTATCTTCGGGAGAAGCTCAACTCGGCAATTTAGTCACCGGGATCATCCTCGCCCTCAGCGTACCGCTAACAGGCATATTTTTCTATGCAGCCGTTCAGGATGCCAGAGCCAATCTATAAGCAGAGTCATTAGTTATTAGTCATTAGTCAGCAGTTATTAGTCATTAGTCATTAGTCATTAGTCAGCAGCTAACAACCAATAACTGTGGAATAAAGACTGCCCAAAAATAACATCAGCTAACAGCTTGCGAGCTCATGACCAATGACTAATGACTGAGGACTAATGACTCATAACTCATGACAAATGAAATCGGATTTCTGCGACAAGTGCCCGCTAAAGGCGCTGCGGGAGCGCCAGCGTCCAAGTACCAACTTTCTGAAGATGGGGAAGTGGCGATCGGACGCGATCGAAATTGTCAAATAACTTTAGAGTCGATCGCCCACGGCATGGTTTCCCGCCGCCACGCCGCCATCCGTCCGCTGACTCAGGGTACTTTGACGAGATGGGAAATTTGCGACCTCAACAGCGCTAACGGAACTTATATCAACGGGAAAAAGCTGCAAGGTTGCCAAACTTTAGAAACAGGCGATCGCATCAGTCTCGGCCTTGACGGCCCTGAATTCATATTTGAATCTCCCCTAACCCCTTACCCAACTAAACCTGAATTCCCAGCAAAAAGTGGCAATTTTGCTGCTAGTGAAAAAGACACTCTCACTTTAACTCAATTATTCCCGATCGCCTCGACGGGCAAACAATTAAGCCAAAAAGCTTACTTATATCCAGGTATTGCCACAGTTATTGTTGTCGTGTCGATGTTTGTCGCCGTTGGAAATTCTGCAGCATTCAACTTGCTGCTGTCAGCTTACCTTGCCGGTGCGGCTTACTACTTTATCTATCAACTGTGCGGCAAACACAAACCGTGGTGGGTATTGCTTGGTTCGGCTTTAGCTACAGTCCTGATTGTGATCAGCCCCCTATTGATTGGATTTATATTGGTATTTAGAGAAATTTTGCCCGGCCGCCTGCCAGCCGAAGGCGAAGCAATCAGTTTTTTGCCTTTTTTGACCAGAATGTTTTTCGGGGCGGGTCTGATGGAAGAATTGCTGAAAGCCCTGCCTGTTTTGGGAGCAATGTTGTTGGGAAATTGGCTAAAAAATCCGTGGCGCGATCGAGTCGGCGTTTGGGAACCTTTAGACGGAATCCTGTTAGGAAGTGCCTCCGCAGTCGGCTTTACACTGTTAGAAACTCTGGGACAGTACGTTCCCAATGTCATCCAAAATGTCACCCTGCAAGCAGGGCCCGAGGCCGGACAATTAGTAGGATTGCAGTTGCTAATTCCCCGCATTTTGGGTTCCGCCGCCGGACACATGGCTTACAGCGGCTATTTGGGATATTTTATCGGTTTGAGCGCCCTCAAACCCAGGAAGCGCTGGCAAATTTTGGGCGTAGGTTATTTCAGCGCTTCCGCACTTCACGCTTTGTGGAATGCGTCGGGAGCCGCCAGCGTACTTTTGCTGGCCTTGGTGGGAGTTTTGTCCTATGCGTTTTTGGTAGCCGCGATTTTGAAAGCCAGGGCTCTGTCTCCCAATCGATCGCAAAATTTTGCAACTCGAATATTTTCTGAAAAGTGACTGCTGAGTGATTAATTGTTGAGGTGCGATCGCACCTCAAGCTGCCATTTTTTTCTTTTGTTTTAACCAGCTTAAACCTGCCAATGCTAAAGTTGTCCCCCCAACGGTGAGAGGTTCGGGAACTGGTTCGGCTTCGGTATCCACTAGAGTGTAATAAACCTCGCCATTGTAGAAATTTCTATCGGTTCGCTCTGTTCTACCGTCGCGGTTGGTAGTATATTGCTCGTAATACCCAAAAAACGCAGAGACCGGCGGTGAATCCAAATAAGGCACAGGGAATGTCTCGATAAACCAAGATATCCTGCTGTCCAGTATAAACCATACAGGCGGTTCGCCTGGATCTTGATAGCTTACTTCTGCGATCAAATCGTCGCCGCCGCTTGTATTCAGTCCGCGAAAATCCCCTTCATAAAAGAAAGCTTTAACCCCTGCCAAATCTTGGTATTCTTTGCTTGTTCTGAAAGTGTAACCGTAGAATCTTCCCTCGGAAACAGCAATTTCTTCAACTCCTATTCCTGTAAGGGAGGAGTTATCCACCTTCAAAAAACTTCGGTAGTGCCCTGAAGGAAAGGATCGAGTAAGTTACTATTAGAGAGAAGTGTTTATCATAGTGTGATATGACAGTAGA
>NZ_JAUBPO010000111.1:0-23461 GCF_036700785.1 Microcoleus sp. S28C3
TCGCTCAATCTTTTGAATCAAGAAAAAACATCAAAAACAGGAGCAAGAAATAAACGACTTCGAGCCGGGTGGGATGATGACTATTTGACTAAGATCCTCGCTGTTGCAGTTAACTAAATTCTCACGAATAACTCATTAATAACTATTATACAACTTGTAAACAGTGGTTGTAATCTTTTTATTGTCTCAAAATTACCATTAAGTAAAAACCACCATTAATCAGTTCTTATTTTCTTGCAAAAGTCATTACAAAGCGTATCTGTAGCTTCTAAGAATGCTGAATTTATATCACAATATCCTCACCACTGATGAACAGTGTTCAATAAGATGCGTTCCCCCTGCAGCATTTCCCGAAAGCGATCAACTGCCTGAAAACAAAGTTTCTGGCTGCGTGTCGCAAGTTTATATTACTGCAAATTTGGCAGACGGAAAAGTTTTGTATCAAGGCAATTCAGACGCTCAGTTAGTTAAAGGATTAGTTGGCTTGCTGGTGGAAGGTTTGAGGGGATTAACGCCTGCTGAAATTGTCACCATTACCCCAGATTTTATTCAAGACACGGGATTGAATGTGAATCTGACACCTTCCCGCGCTAACGGATTTTACAACATTTTTCAAATGATGAAAAAGAAAGGGCTGCTATCCCTGGGAAGTGAGCAATTAGAACTGAATTAAACATGGAAAATCCTCACTAAAATCAACAGCCAATGATTTTTATAGGATAGCCACTTTTTTATTTTCTCTCCACCAAAACAAAGTTGCAAACATTGTCGAAACTATTAATAAAACCCCAAGCACCAAAAAAGTAGTATGTGTAGCAAAAAGTAATGCTTGTACAGGCGCATTGCTAATATCGATATTCGGTGCAAAATTAGCGCTAAAACTTGTGGTAAAGAAGAACAAAGCACCTACTATTGGTACTCCCAGCATCTGCCCTAATATCCGCGAAAATGACAATAATCCCGAAGCAATACCTAATCGCTCTTTTGGTGCTGCTCCCATAATAGAGCTATTGTTAGGAGAGTTGAACATCGCCACTCCTACCCCATAGGGAATAATCCCCAAGATATACTTGATGACAGTTAATTCAGTATCAAATCTGCTGATTAAAAAACATCCAATTGCCATAAATACTAGACCCATTAAAGTAATTAGCTGCGTGCCAAAACGGTCGGAAAGAATACCCGCAATAGGCGCAGTCGTCACAATCAGAAGTGACGGTACTACCATTAAAAAACCAGATTTTTGAGTTGAATAGTGTTCAAGGAAGGTGAAGAAAAAAGGAAGGATAAAGATGACACCTGCGATCGCGAAATTTGCAATAAAACGTAGCGTTAAGCCCAGGCTAAACTCTACGGATTGAAATATTTTCAATTCTATCATTGGTGCTGCTATTCGGGATTCAAACCATAAAAAGCCAATCAAGCTGACGACAGAAAAACCCAGCATATTTATGGATATATAAGAATTACCCTTCTGTAATAGGGTAATGCCAAAAATAAAAGAAGTTAAGACGATGGTCAATATCAGCGTACCGATGATATCAAAGTTTTCGGGGTTTCCACTAATCGCAGAATTCGGTACAAAACAAGCCACAATTAAAATGGCAAAAATCCCAATCGGAACATTCACCCAGAAAATTAAAGGCCAGCCTCCCACACTCATCAGCAGTCCTCCTACCATGGGCCCCAAGGTAATCCCCATTCCGTAAATTCCCGCTCTAATACCTAGTCCCAGTCCCCGCTCTGCCGCTGGAAATGCCTCCACAATCATCGCAGTTCCCAAGCCAGATAAAAACGCAGCACCTATTCCTTGCAATCCTCGAAACGCTATTAAAAACCCGACATTTGGCGCCATTCCACACAATAGCGAACTGATCGTAAAGATTGTTAAGCCAATAATGTACAATCGCTTCTTGTTCCAGATATCACCTAATTTTGATACCAATATTACAAATATGGCGATTGCCAGCAAGTAACTTAAAACTATCCATTGACTCGTGGCAAAACTGGTATGGAGAGATTCAACCATAACTGGCAAAGCCAAGTTAACTATATACACATCCAAAGCAAAAATGAATACACCAATACCAATACCAACTGTAGTCCACCATTTTTCAGATGTTTTCTTCTCTTCTTGCCTTAATTCGTTAGAGTTTTCTGCTGGCGTTGTTGACATTATTACTATCTAGGGAGAGGTGGGTATTATTCTGAAATCTTCCAAAATATAACATTTTTTACTTGTAGGTGCTACTGTAAATTAGCAATTATCAATAATTTCTAGAAATTCTTTCTCGATATCGATTGGGGTTCCTCTTTTAGCAATCTCTTTAACTTTTTTAAGAATCTTAGATACTAAATATTTGTTTTCAGCGAGTTCCTCTCTGCCAATCTGCTTTAGAGCTAATTCTACAGCAGTCAATCCCGATTGCATCCCTAATGCAATACTACTTTTAATTCCAAAAAAATCTGGATTTAAACTTTGATAGAGGCGCTCATCTTTGGCGATTGCCGTAACGTGAACACCTGCATAATGGGTAAAAGCATTTTTCCCCACGGCAGGGTGATGAGGAGAAATAGGTACATGAGAATACTCGCTTACCAAATTATACAAATCTTTCAAATATTCTAGTTTCCAAAAGTTTTTCTCCTCAATAATATCGGATAAATTTATTAGTAACTCAGCCAAATCCACTATACCAGCTCTTTCCCCTAGCCCCATCACGCTGACATCAATAATATCTGTCCCCGCTCTGTAGGCATCCAAGGCATTTGCTAAAGCTAAACCTCGGTCGTTGTGGCAATGAACTTCTATTTGTGGATATAATTCTCGTTTGGCTAGTTCCTCCTTCAGGATTTTGACAAAATAATAAATACTGCGTTTTTGTTGAAATGGGGTTGTATATCCAGTGGTATCAGCTATGCTGATTATATTAGCTCCGGCCTTTACTGCTGCACTAGCTGCCTCAATCACATTTTTCATAGGAGAGCGAACTGTATCTTCCGGCGTATAGCGAATCAATAAACTATTATTCTGCTCTCTAGCATAAGTTATTGCTTCCACAATTTTATCTAGGGCTTCATCTAAACAGATATTATAGTCGCACTGCAATCGTTGAGAGGATACACTAAAAAACACGCCTAAAAAGCTGACATTACAATCCAGGGCTTTTTTAACATCATCTATTCGGCACAGCGAATGAGCGCCTATTTTGGCTTTTAGTCCAGCATTGGCAATGCGGGTAACGGCTAAAGCAATTTCGCTATCTACAGCAGGATTGCCAGCTTCAATAATATCAACTCCTATGTGGTCTAAAAACTCCGCAATTTTTAACTTTGTTTCAGGTGCGAAATAAACTCCAGGGGTTTGTTCTCCCTCTCTCAAGGTAGAATCAAGAATTTTAATCATAATCTACGAGCAATTTAGGTACTAACAAAATCTTGAAAAAGGGGCTGGCATCGGCGAGGGCACAATACCTTATACAAACTTGAGCCATGACCCCCAATAGATATCTTCAAAAAATACAGTCAAAGGCAGCCAGGATGCCTGCTCCACAAAAGTTATTGGGGAGATCTAATAGATAAGTCTAAGGGTTGATCGCCAACTTTGCTAAAGCTGCCTGCACTGTTGGGGGTAATTGACGCATAATCTTACCTTTCTCGCGATCGACACCAACCAAAGTTACCTGTGCTGTCACATATAACTCCTGAGTATCAGCCGATCGAATTTCGTAATCCCAAAGCAGCCGCACACCCTCGCTAGCAGCTATTCGCGTTCTGACTGCCACAGATTGGCCCATTTTTACAGAGCGGTGGTAGCGCAGCGAAAGTTCCACCACGGGCAATTCCAAACCCTGCGCCACCCAGTCTGCATACTCGATGCCGAGAGAGCGCAAACTTTCCACCCTAGCTTCTTCCATCCAAGCCAGATAAGTCCCGTGCCAAACCACACCGCTGTAGTCAGTATGGTGAGGGTACACTCGCACCAAATATTCAAACCAGCCCTCTGAGTCGATCCCGCGGCGATTTTGAATGGCACCAGTCGGTGCGAGTTCTGGTTGAGTTCGATCGTTCTCTAACACGTTACAAATTGTTCCAAAACGCTACATTTCTACAAATCATAAAGCAAACTTCAGGCTTATGCTTGACATTAAGCAACTCGAGTACCAACGCCCTAGTTAGAGCGTCGCACAAGAAAACTCAACTATTTTTACCGCCAAAACTATGATAGAAAAAATTTTAGTAGCCGTAGCCGGTCGCGGCTTGTGCGAAGAGATGTTTAATATGTTGATGGACATCCCTTCCTTGCAACAAACCTCTGTCACCGTCTTGCACGTCGTGCCGCCCCAAGTAACCTCCGATGGCATGGCCGAGAAGTTGGAAGAAGGAGGCAGGATTTTAGCACAAGCAGTCCAGTCTTTGAAAATAGATCCCAGCAAAGTCAATCCCCGGCTCAAACAGGGAGACCCGAAAACAACAGTTTGCCAAGTCGCAGAAGAAGAAAAATCCGACTTAGTAATTATGGGTTCTCGGGGACTCGGACGGCTGCAATCGATTTTGGAAAACTCAGTCAGCCAGTACGTTTTCCAGCTAACATCCAGACCAATGCTGTTAGTAAAAGACGACATCTACGTCAAAAAACTCAAGCGCGTCATGGTGGCGATCGACAAATCAGAAGCTGCCAAACAGTCATTGCAGCTTGCGCTATCTTTGGTCAAAGGAGTCAGTGGCGGAGAGATAATTTTAGTACACGTCACCAAAGATTTGACGGGAAAATCCAGCGAAGATTCAACAGCAAGTGCTGAAAAAGACTCGGTATTGGCTCCAGCAGTAGCAATAACGAAACAAATGGGAGTTAGCTACCGCTGTGTGAGTGCTACAGGCAAGCCAGGGGAAGAAATTTGTCGGATTGCAGACGACTTGAATGCCGACTTGTTGGTGATCGGTTCCCCGGATCGGCGGCCCAACGTTGCCAAAAGCTTTGTGGATATCGATCGACTCCTGGGAAATTCGCTATCAGACTACGTGCGAGTCTACGCCAACTGTCCTGTCTTGCTAGCGCGCACAGTCGCCTAGACTCTCATCGTTAACACTTAGCAGCCAACACTCAACAGTTAACAAAAAAAGCGCCTCAGCAAAAAGCTGTTGGCGCTTTTTTTTGCAAGCAGCAAAGCCAGACAGAAATAGCAGCAGTTGCTAATCTTTTCTACCTTGACGGCTAGCTGTTTGAATGTACAGAATGATTAGAAAAACACTGGGAACCAATACAAAAAGAATGGTTGCCACAAACCCTAAATCGTTAACTTCCATGAAGACGCTCGCCTCTATCGGAAAATGGAAAAACACACACAACTAGGATATCACTCAAAGGCAAAAGGCAAACTCGAAGACAGAAGGAGAGCTTGCGGACAAGCCTCGAAACCCGGTTTCTGCCTGGATGCCTCGCTGCCCAATCTTTAATTTGTCGTAGAAACCAAGTTTCTTTTCCTAAGCTAGAAAAAGGCGTGATTATACAGTGAAATAGGAAAAAAAAACAAAATTCTTGCATTTTGCATTTTTCTTTCCTTCTGCATCTCTAGCATCCCTAGCGTTCTGCGTTGTGCCTTTTGAGAGTCACGGCTTAGTCTTCACGCTGACCTCGCCGTTGACCGTAGCTTGACAAGCCAACCGATAGTTTTCGGGCTTTTTCTTGAGCTTGCGGTTTTCAAAATCAGTGCGGGGCGACAGATTTTCACTTCCCTCGACAATTTCCACAATGCAGGTGCCGCATTGACCTATGCCCCCGCAATTCATCATCTTTCCCGAAAACGTGTACAAATCGATGCGGTTTTCTAGAGCTTTCAGCCTCAAATTCGCTCCGTCTGCTGCGATGACTTCCTGATTTTCCTTCACAAACTTGATATTGGCCATTGCCGATTCCTTAACGCAGTTGACATGGAACTCTATTACAAAATATTAACTAATGTGTCGGACGTTTAATACCCGATGTCTAATTGTCTTGGTGATTAAAGGACGCGCGTGCGTAGCTATCCCGTAGGGAATTGTCCCAACCCAATCTCAAGGAGCATCCGAGAGGTTATTAGTGGGAAGATTGCTCACAGCCCGCTGAAGAGACGAAAGCCCCAGGTTGTAGGTGACAATTGCTGACAAGCGGTTTCTCTCAGCCCTAGTCAAATCAGTTTCCGCCTGAATCACATCCGTCTGAGTACCCACGCCAGCTTGAAACCGCAGTCTCGCCAGACGCAGAGCTTCCCTTGACTGCAAAACTCCCGCCTCAGAAGTTTCGATATTCTCAAAACTCGACTCCAAGCCAAAATAAGCTTGTTCCACTTCCCGACGCACCTGGTTGCGGAGTTGGTCGAATCGACTTTCGGCGATCGTAATCTCAGCATCCCGCTGTCTCGCCCTGGCGTTCGCCGCGCCCCCGTCGAAGATACTCCAAGTCAGACTCGCCCGGATCGAATACCCGTCTGCCCAGCCGCGAGCAGCATAGGGGTTCGGGTTATCAGGGTCTTGTCCCAGTACGTTGTAACTACCCCCAACGCTCAGTTGAGGCAAACGCCCCGCCTGAATCGATCGCCTCTGCTGCTTGCTGATATCCCTCTGCACTAACTGCTGTTCCAACTCGGGGCGATTCCTAAAAGCCTGCACGATACTCTCTTCCAAAGACAGCCTCCAAGAGCCCGCTTGCTCTACCGGGTCAGCCGCTGTCAAGTTCGCCGACTGGCTGATATTCAAAATCTCAGCCAGACGCCGCTGGGCAACTCGCTGATCGCGACGGGCAACTGACAGTTGTTGCACTTCGTTAGCCAAATTTGCCTGAGCCTGCAACACAGCAAATCGGGTTCCCACCCCTGCCCGTTCCAAAGCTTCGGCATCCCGCAAACTTTGCTGGGCATTTCTCACCGAAGCTTGGCGGATGGCAACTTGTCCGTCCGCGTTTTGCAAGGTGTAGTAAGCCTCAGCAGTGTCGAAGCGGAGTTGCTCGGCTTGGCGTTCCACATCCAGTTCACGAAGGCGCAACTGTTCCTCTGCCGCGCGGATGTTAGCGTTCCTGCCTCCGAACAAATCGATGTTGTAGCTCAACTGCAAAGTGCTGTTGAGACTGTTGCTGCCGAAATTTGGGCCGGCTTGGAGGGCGGGCTGCCCGGTTCCGTTAGCCCTCTGGTTGTTCAAGCGCTGCGTCGCCCGGACTCCGAGTTCTCCGCCGGCACTCACAGAACGGCTGGCGTCCATTTGAAAATTCAGGTCGGGATAAAGAGCAGCTTGCTGTTCGCGCAAAGCGGATCTGCTTTGTTCCACTTGCTGTCCGGCGATTTGCAAAACTTGGCTGTTGCGGCGGGCGAGGTCGATCGCCTGCTGCAAGGTAATTGACTCTGTTTGCTCGATCCTGACATCCTCGGGGTTTGTCGGAAACAGCAGCGGATTCGGGTTGGGTTCCAGGGAAGCCGGAGGGTTGGTGTCTAAAATGCCCCTCGGAGTGAGAGGGGGGAAACTTTCGTTCGGAGTGCCCCGGATAATTGGTACCGGGGAACTCGGCACAGGAACATTGTTGAGAGGGCTCGGGGAAGGCTGCTGAGCGTCTGTCGGTCCCAAACCTCTTATAGGTGTCGAACCTGCCTGAGACAGAGTTGATGGGGAAGCCGGAGCAGCCTGTTGAGGCTTTGATGCTTGCTCGGGCTTGGTTGGGGGAGTTGATGCGATCTTCGCTCCCCCTTGCTGCTGAGACTCGGAGGTTGGCGGGTTAAGGGCGATCGACTGTTCGGGATCTGAGGCTGATTCTGACGCTGTGTTCGAGGTCGATCGAACATTCTGCCCTAATTCGAGCTGATTGCTAAGGGCCAAACTGTCCTGAGATTGAGCCGGAGGCTGTGCTGAAGCACTCTGTGCGGCGTTGCTGAAAGTAATTGCAGCGCCCACTCCGACTACGATGATTTGACGAAAAACACGCATAATTTTTTAATTACTCTGCAATCCTAGAGACAATTTTAGAGCAAGATTGAGGTCTCAAGTTTCTAGTCTGTAGCCTGAACTCGACGGTTACAAGTCACAATTACCATACTCATCTTAACTTTTGAATGTTCGATTCAAAATTTAGAATTCAACTTCAGCAGTTGCCAGACCGATCGCCGCCGAGATTAGTTCCTCTACTCCGCTAACCGGCAAAATCCGGGTTTTCAGCGAGCTGGCGAGCTGTTCGAGGGTCATGTCGTCGAGAAAACGCGGTTCCCCCTGTTTTAGCATCACCGACGGCAGCAGGATGCCATCTCCCAAGTCTCGCCCCTGCAAAGCTTCCAGCAAATCTTGCCCGGTGAGCAAACCCGTGACAGTGATAGTTTGTCCCCAGTAGCGGCTGCACAGTGCTGCCATGTTGACGGACAAGCCGGGAATTTGGTTTAGTTGTTGTACGATCGGCTCAAAAGCTTTTTCTACAGCATTCCCCACCACCCAAACCAACTTGCGCGCAGGCTCGACTTGCATCGGTTGCAGCTTCTCAAAAGCCGTTTCAAACTGCTGGATAAACTGGCGGATAGAACCCACACCGTTACCAATTTGGGGATAATCTTCGTAATCAGCAGCCGACGGCAAATCTAAACCAGCTATTAAAAACCACTCGTCAGCGAGCCAAATACAGCGCGATTTTGAATTCTGCTTTTTCGCCTTTGGGCCGCCCTTTCCTTTACTCAAAAGCACTTGAATTTTCTGCACTTGCTCGATTACTTCTCGCGCTTTTTCCGCAGTTACTGCAATTAATTCATCTTCGGCTGGGCGAAAGCGAGTTAAACCCACCGGCACTACAGCCACCGATGCTACAGCGGGATTATTTCCGGTATGAAACTTTGCCAAGTCTAACAAAGTGCGTTCTAAATGTTCGCCATCATTAATACCTGGACAAACAACTACTTGAGCGTGAATTTGCAAGCGGCGTTCTTGAAACCATTTAATTTGTTCTAAAATCTTGCCAGCGCGGAGATTTTTTAACAGCCTAATTCGCACTTCCGGTTCGGTAGCGTGCACCGAAACATAGAGAGGAGAAAGCCGCATTTGTTCGATTCGGTCCCACTCTTTTTGAGTCAAATTTGTCAGAGTGAGATAGCTACCATAAAGAAAACTAAGTCGGTAGTCATCATCTTTGAGATACAAAGTTTCGCGCTTTCCCGGAGGCTGCTGGTCGATAAAGCAAAAAGGGCAGCGGTTGTTGCACTGAATTAGTCCATCGAAGAGAGCAGTTTCAAATTCCACTCCCAAGTCTTCGTCATAATCTTTTTCTATTTCTAACTTGTGACTTTTGCCTTTGGCATCTAAAACTTCTAGTTCGAGAAATTCATCGGCGCACAGGAATTGATAGTCGATCAAGTCGCGGGGTTTTTGGCCGTTGACGGCGACGATTGAGTCTCCGGGTTCAAATCCGATTTCGGCGCAGATGCTGTCGGGGATAACTTTGGTTATCAGGGCGGGCCGGATTGATAAGTCGCTCATAAGTTCTTGATTAATTATTGGGTGAGATTGAGTTTTTTACAGAGGTTTTTGAGGTTTTAATGTGTAAATATAACCCTCGTAGTATCTTCCATTCACCTGTCTCAATTATACAGGTTTAGTTTAGTTTAAAAAGCTGAATGCGAGTAAGAAGGGGTTTACATACATCAGCGACTTGGGGTATTCTAGATTAGATAGTGTATTGTACAGCATCTGCGACACAATTATAAGTTAGCTTGAAAAAATCAATGGTAGAGCTATGAATGATTATATCGACCTTTACTGTGAGCGGCTCATTCCTGGTTTATGGAACGAGCCACTGAATGCTATTTCCAATGTGTCTTTCATTATTGCAGCATGGGCTATTTGGCAATTAGCTCAGCGATACCACAAAATATCACCTGGTATTTGGATACTGATTGCTTTAGCCACCAGTATTGGTATCGGAAGTTTCCTCTTTCATACATTTGCAACGCCATGGGCAAATTTACTAGATGTGATTCCTATTCTGCTCTTTCAGCTTTGTTTTATATGGCTTTACAGTCGTCGGGTAGTTAGGATGAATTCAGGATATGCAGGAGTATTACTTGCAGCATTCTTTTTTGTTAGCGATTTTAGCAAGCAATTTATAAATCTTCTCAATGGTTCTCTTTCGTATGCTCCTGCATTTTTGGTTTTGCTCGGACTAGGACTGTATCACTATCGACAGCAAAAGCGCGAACCATTCATTCTATTAGCAGCAACAGGTGTTTTCCTATTAGCCCTTGCATTCCGTACTCTCGATCGGGCAATTTGCCCTTTGTTTTCACCAGGGACTCATTTCCTCTGGCACCTTTTTAATGGTGTTTTGCTGTACCTGTCAGCAAGAAGCCTGCTCTTAAATTGGTCAGAGCGAGTAAAAAATTAAAACTCAAAGTAATATATCGCGCATACTCCCTCTCAGGTTCCTACGATCGCATACCACAAACTCAGCATCAGGCACAAACTCGCTAAATGTTGTGGAATCAAAGATTTAATTGAGCGCTTGGCAATTTTTTGAGTCACAAATATTGTAACTAATAATGATACAATCAAAGTTAAACCTTGCAAGAAACTAATCACCGCTGGATCGCCAATAAAACTCGGTAAATCGTCTCTAATTTGTCCGAAAGTGGCAAAAGCTACAGGAATCACTCGACCGCCTTCCTGCAAACCCAATCGCCAATAGTGAGCCAAACTACCGCCCCAGACTAAGGGTAAATAACCGTAGGCGAGAGAGACAAATGAGAGGGGTTTGTAGGTTGTAAATGGCATGGTTTCTGCTTGTCCCAATCGATAAATTGCCTGCATGATTGCGTAGGCAATTAGGGGAATCATCGGCGGGATAATTAACACTGCGATCGACAGTCCTAAATGAGGTAAAAATTGCTCTAAATTGATGCCCAGCCCCAACCAACTATTTATCTCCGGCAAGCGATGCAGATAAATACCGCCTAATAATAGAAATAACAGGGCAACTTCATAACTGTGAGGAACGTGGGTAGTCCATAATTCGATGCCGGGAGGGCGCAGATTTAATTCTACCGATCGATGCGGACAAGCTTTCAAGCAAGTCATGCACAACACGCAATCTTTATTATCGGTTAATTGGGCGGGATGGGAATAAATCGGACAGCCATTAGTAGTTAATCCTTCCCCCAAGCCGGGGCCGCCTTTGTAACATTGGTAGGTGCTGCATTCCGCCGCGCAGGTTCCTTGTTGGGCGCGAAGTTCGATAATTGAGAGTTTAGCAAATAATCCATTCATTCCCCCGATCGGGCATAAATAACGACACCAAAATCGCCTCTCGAAGATTAGGGAAAAAATTACCGCTCCGGCGGTGATGAGCAACAACAAACAACTGGATAAATAGGCGGTATTTTCTAAATTCCACAACTCTTCCCACAGAAATATCAGAGTAAATAGTCCAAATAGAAGCCAGCCACCCCATTTTTCTGCTCGTTGGCGCGGCCATTTATTGAGAGTTCGAGGGAAAATTTTTAGCGATAGTTTTTGGACGATTTCCCCATAAATCATAAAAGGGCAAAAAGCACACCACAATCGCCCGATGATGGGGAATAATAATAAAATTAACGGCCACCACCACGCCCAAAAGATATTTAGGGCAAAATTATGTTGTCGATCTTGGGGAGCAACAAACAGGATAATTACCACCAATGCAAACACCCAGGTGGTAAACCAATAATTCACGCGATCTGGATACCAATCGCTCCGTAAAAATTGCCGAAATTTTGGATAAATATTTAATAAATTCACCCGAAACTTTTGTTTCTTTGCTGCCTGGGCCCAAAACACTTCTTCAGTTAATACCTTACTCCCCTGTGCTTGAACTAAGGCGCGATCGACCATTCCCTGCAATTCCTGCAAATTACCTGGAAAATCGTAGGCTTGTAAGCGGCGAATTGCTTCCGGTGTAACTTGGGGCTTGACTAATTTCTTTTTGCGACCAATGATATTGAGATAATAGTTGACTTGTGCCTCTAAATCTGTTTTTCGCACCCGCAAGGATGGAACTTTAATCTTGTGTTGTGTCAGCTTATCTAGCTTGGGCTGCACAATTTCTGAGATTAAAATTATCCGGGCCTTACTAGAACGCGGTGGTCGCGGTATTTGTCCTTCCTTGACAACTGGCGTATAGGTTCCCTCGGTTAATAATTGCTGAATTTGGGGGCATAATTGAGCGGGTAATTCTTGCACGTCATTTAAAATTAACGTCCCTTCTCCCAACCATTCCAACAGCCCCGGTTTGCCGCCCAACCGCCCGAATAATTCCGCTCCATTGCTCTGAAGTAAAGCACTTTTAATCTGAATAATTGGCTCGTTGCGGCGATGGGAACCGAAATGAATTAAAGCAGCTAAATTATCCTTTTCTAAACCAGGTTCGCCAGAGATTAATACCGATCGGCTGTCACTCGATGCCGTGCGAATTTGTTGGCGCAATTTCACTGCATAACGACTATTGCCAATGACTCCTCGTTTCGCCCTAGGTACTAGATAGCTGCGGAGGGCATTTTGACGCTCTCGTTCGTAGGCAATTTCTGCTTCTAGCTGCTCTAATTTCGCCGCCAAACGTTGAGCGTAGGCTTCGGCGATCCGTGGATATCTTGCTAGCAAACCACGCCAGCGATCGGCACTAATTACCCAAAATTGACACTCTGTCCGAGCAATAATTCGACTATCCGCAGGTTGCGATCGTTGAAGGGCAGATAAATTGACGATCGCCCCCGGTAATAAACTACTCCCCCACATTAAACCCGGTTGTTTGCGGTGGTATCGATCGGCTTGTCCTCGTTCTAGGATATAGAGATTAGTGACGGGCGTATCTTCTATTACCACTCGAAATCCAGGGGGAAAAGTTGTCATCTCCATTTCACCCGCGATCGCCTGTAAAATCTCGCGGGATAATATGCCTAATTCGGTGCTCGATTCGAGCCAGTTAACTAATGTTTCGGTAGACATCGCTTAGTGTCGGCGAAAGCCGAATCGTGGTGGTTGGTGTAGGATATATATTTTTGGGCGTTGCTGATTTAAGGTATGACTGGCTCAATATGCAAGTCAGAGAAACCAGTATCCAGAAAACTTGGGGATTTTCAATTTATTTTTTTCATACCCTGATTAAGCAACGCCCAATATCGATAGCTTGTTAAATTTGTGCAGTCATAGTGAATCCTCCATTTAAAATTTTCGATTTTTAATTGTTACTCACTTTTAATTTTTTTACGAACGTAACTTAAATGCTGAACAGCTTATAACGGGGTTTAAGAATAGTCATCGCAGTTCCCTGTCATAGTAGACTTAATTATACACTTTTAACTTGCCATAAGAATGAAGGAAACTTTAGCCGATCGCGATCGGGAGCTTAGCTTGACGCACATTGTAGGAATTAGCAGCAGCACTTGAATTGCGATCGGCATTACCTAATTCCTATTTCCAGCTAACTATAGCTTTGCTTTCTCGCCAACAATCACAGCGATCGGAACCGCATAATGAATTTCATTTCCTCGTTCATGTGCGCCAACCCCCAGATTGTCAACACCAATATCCTCTCTAAAAATTTGTCGCACCTTATTGTCATCGCCGGGATTTGGGAAAGAAGCAGCTAACTGCTGTTCAAGCTCTAATTCTACCTTGTAAAATGCCAACTTGATATTTTGAAGATTGGCATCCGCGACTAATTGGGGCAACTCTTCCAGAGTCAAGGCGCGAGTATGAGATGGATCGCGCAACTTCTCAATCCGGTCATAAGCATTCACTTTATCCGGTGGCATCGCAACATCAGCAATCAGAATTCGACCGCCCGGACGACACACGCGAACCATCTCCGACAACACAACATCTGGCCGCAAAAAATGATGGAAAGCGTAACGACTCAGAACAATGGAAAAACTATCATCGGCAAATGGTAGGATCTCGATATCGCCTTCCTGCCATGAGAGATTAGTCAAGTTTTTTTGCTGTGCCAAAATCTGGGCTTGTGCGATCATTGCTGGTGTTAAATCAATGCCAGTAACGCGACTGGAAACCGCCGCAAAAGCACAAGCAACAATACCCGGGCCGCAAGCAACATCTAGAACTGTGTCTTTGTCAGAAACACTCGCCATTTCTATGAGCAGGTACAGAGACTCTTGATTTGTGTGAGCGTACAATTTAGAGAATGGAATTGCCTGACGAGTGAACTGGTCGATGATGGATTCCTGATGTGCGGTCATAGTTTAGGATGTGGCTAGCGGAGAATGTTTACAGTTTAACTTGTCTAGGCTGAATTTGGCGATCGGGCGATCGCTAAATTCATCCTAGGCGAGTGAATTGTCTTTAACAGAATTGACTTGTGTGGTTACTGAATAAACAGCATTATATTTTTTCCATAAACAGTCCTGCAATCGGCACCTCAAAAGTTATTCCAGGTAGCTGAGGCTGCCATCCGAGTCGCACCGCTTGCCGTATCCATTGTGCTACATCAGAGGGTGTTACTGGTTTCACTTCGTTAATATCCACCAAACATTGAGGATGAGGTCGATCGGTGAGGATAACTAACACCGAACCCTGTTTTTCAGCGTGTTCGACACCAACATGAATATTTCCGCCAGCGTAGCATGATTGCGTATAAGTAGCTTGTCTTCGGATTAGCCAGATGAAAGGCTCTCCGTCAACAATTATTTTTCTGGTTCCTTTTTTCGGTATTGACATAGTTTGCTAAAGTCGATCGCCTTTACAATCAGGCTCAGTTCTGGGTTGTGAATTAACCTGATCTGTGAGAGAATATGTATCAAAAATATGTATTTATGAAACTCAAAATTTTGACCGGACTCCTGACAGGGTTAGTTGTTTCTGGCAGCACAACAGCGCTCTTTTGTCAACCCAGCCGTGCGGGAAATCATAGCTTTTTGTGCAACGGTACTCTCAAATATATTAGCACTGGGATTCTGAACGGAGAACCAGTTTTCAATCAGGGGATTCCGATTAATACCAGTTTGAGATTATTAGCATCAGCTCAAGTGGATGTAGGGGTAAAGATTCCCAGTGCGTCTGCGGCTGCGCCCAAAGCTGAGGATTTCTTTATTCAGGGTGAGGAAAAATATGAAAAAGGAGATTATCAAGGCGCTATAGCCGCTTACACTCAAGCCATCGCGCTTAATCCTAATTATGCAGAAGCCTACAACAACCGGGGAAATGCCCGCTATATTTTAGGAGACAATAAGGGTGCTGTAGCCGATTTCAACGAAGCTTTGCGAATTAATCCTAACTATGTAGAAGCCTACATCAGCCGGGGAAATGCCCGCGATGACTCAGGAGACAGCCAAGGTGCACTCGCCGATTACAACGCAGCTTTACGAATTAATCCCAACGATACCTCAGCCTACTACAACCGGGGAGTTACCCGCTATCGTTTGGGAGACAACAAAGGTGCTGTAGCCGATTACACCGAAGCTTTGCGAATTAATCCTAACTATGCCTCTGCCTACAACAACCGGGGAATGGTGCGCTCTCAATTAGGAGACAGCCAGGGTGCTGTAGCGGATTTCAACGAAGCTGTGCGAATTAATCCTAACTTATCCCAAGCCTACGGCAACCGGGGACTTGCCCGCTATAGTTTAGGAGACAAGGAAGGTGCGATCGCGGATTTCAATCAAGTTTTACAAATTAATCCTAACGATGCTCTTGCTTATTACCACCGGGGGAATATCCGTTATGTTTCAGGAGACAACCAGGGTGCTGTAGCCGATTTTAACGAAGCTGTGCGAATCAATCCTAAATATGCCCAAGCGTACATCAACCGGGGGAATGCCCGCGATGATTTAGGAGACAGCCAGGGTGCTGTAGCCGATTACGATCGAGCTTTGCAAATTAATCCTAACTTTGCCGGTGCCTACTTAAACCGGGGCGTTACCCGCTTTCGTTTAGGAGATACGCAAAGTGCTGTAGCCGATTACAACGCAGCTTTGCGAATCGATCCTAACTTAGCCGGTGCTTATTTGAGCCGGGGACTTGCCCGCGCTAAAGAGGGAGACAAACCCGGGGCGATTCAAGACTTTCAGAAAGCAGCAGATTTATTTCAGCAGCAAGGCGATCAGAATAACTATGAAAAAGCCATTAACAATCTGAGAAAACTTCAATAAACTGCAAAAACTCCCCAAAGGTCGATCGCACTACTAATCGCTAAAAAATAGAATACCCAGAGTCCCGACTTCTTTAAGAATTTGAGGATCTAATTAAACATTATCAGCATCAGATAGTTTAATTTTTTTTGTATTTTTTGTTACTCTAGCCCGTCTGAATGAGTTGTGTAAATAAAAGAAAAGTGGTAAGCTCAAATTAAAGAAAAAAAGGGGTGAGACAAATCGTTCGCCTTCCTCCTTAACGGCACGCGCGCACATTTTATTTAAATCGGACGATCTAAATTTATTTTAGACTGCATGAATAGATTCTCTTGCTGTTGAGGTTTCCGACTTTCTTTCATTCATAATAATTTTGTAATTCGGCGTTCTAGTTCTTAATTCTACCGAGTTCAGAGCGACTTATGTCGCTCCTACTGCTCTCGGATTTACTTTTTAAATATTGTTCACTGCCCCACCTGCAAGCGCGGTCAAAATCGCCACGCCAAATGCCAGCCGATACCACACAAACACCCACGTATTTTGAGTTTGCAGGAACTTCATCAGCCACGCGATCGACAAATAAGAAAACACAAATGCCGAAATCGTTCCCACTATCAAAGCTGCAACTCCAGCATCGCCGATTCCTTCTCCCAGAGCACCCTTCAATTCCACTAATCCAGCCAGAGTAATGGCCGGAATTCCCAATAAAAAAGAAAACCGCGCGGCCGCGGGTCTTTCTAATCCCATAAACAATCCTGCTGTTAGGGTAGAACCCGATCGCGAACACCCCGGAATCAATGCAATTGCTTCAGCTAATCCCATCAAAATGCCGTCTGGGACAGTTAACTTTTCAAAAGGGCGCGAGCGCCTGCCAGTTTTTTCTGCTATTGCTAACAGCAGCGACATGACGATCGAAGCAATGGCGATGCTGGCTAAACTTCTGAGCGGCGACTTGTCAAAATCTGGAACCAATGCCTTGATTAGCAGCCCAAAAAAGACTATAGGTATTGTTCCCAAAACAATTCCCAATGCGATCCGAAACTCTTGCGATTTGTAGTCGCGCCGCACCAGGGCATCTACAGCACCAAAAGTTATATTTGTCAAGTCTTTCCAGAAATACCAAAGCACTGCAACAATGCTGCCCAACTGAATAACAGCAGTATAAGCAACCCCCGGATCGCCCCATCCCAGGGCGATCGGCACTACCTTCAAATGAGCGCTGCTGCTGATGGGCAAAAACTCTGTTAATCCTTGTACAATTCCTAAAACAATCGCCTGCACCAGATTGATTTGAGCGGGCCCGGCAACATCAGCCGCGGGCGTTTGGGCGAGGAGTGCCTCAAGCAAAGCTATCATTAGTTGTGAATTCCCAGTTATCAGTTTCTAGTAATCAGTTGAATTTAAGAGGATGTTTTAAAAGTCTGGTCAGGTATAATTTAGCCCTGATGATTGGGCTTAACTGAGACGATAAATCAAGGTTTGGGCCCGTACTTAGATGCTTCTTTGTGCCAACTATGAGGTCAAACGACCCTTTTAAAACATCCTCTAAGATCTTGCACTCTTCTGGGAAGCTAGAAGCCCACCCCACCAAAAATAAATTTTATTGTGGCGCGGACACTTCCAGCCCGCCCTAGTTCTCTTCGGTCAGTAGAATCACCGTGTCGATCGCTACAACAAGCAAAATATGATAGTCGATCCGAAACTACTTTAACCTACTCAACAACATTTGCCTACATTGGGGTGATAAAATTATCAAAGTTTTTGCATCGGATTTCGCCAGCATACAGCAACTGCCAACAACCTATGATACTTCCTGACAAAAAAAAATCAATTGTTACTGCTGCTTCTGGCCTGGGCTTGCTGCGGCGAATCTTGTCAGCCAGTCTTTTAACAGTGGCGATCGCACTTAGCTTGATACTGCTAACCGGCACGCCACCAGCCTTCGCAACTCTCACAGACGATCGCTATGACGGTACAATCTTTGCCCTCTACGCCGGCAACGGTTCTCTAGTTCCTCCTAAAGTCAAACTCACAGATTCTTTCAAACGCAATAAACCCGTATTGTTAGTGTTTTACACTGACGACAGCAGCGACTCCAAGCAATACGCGATCGTCGTCTCTCAACTCCAGGAATTTTACGGCCGCGAAGCCGATTTTATGCCTATAACAGTTGATTCTTTGCCTTCGCAACCGTCACCGAAACTCACCGAACCGAGCCATTACTACGAAGGTTACGTACCTCAAACTGTCATTCTAGACCAATCGGGAAAAGTAGTTTTTAACGAGAAAGGACAAATACCCTTTGAACAGGTAGATGATGCTTTTCGGAAAGTATTTGACTTGCTGCCCAGAGAAAAATCACTCCCGCGCAAACGCCGTGTCGTGAACGAACTTAACGTCGAATTGTCGACGAAGTAAAATATTGCAATAAGAGGACACGGCACTGCCGTGTTCCTACCAGGATTAATTGTATAAAAACTGCGCTGCCGTCTCCTAATTGTGGGTAACATTAATTCCAACAGTACCGAATTTGATATAACAGCTATTCAATCAGTTCAATATCAAAAATGAAGTCAGCAATCAAAGTTTTATTAATGGCTGTTTTGACTGTATTGTTAGTTTTAGAAACAGCAGAAATCGGGCGAGCAATAATTAGTGCTTTTGGTAACAGCACTTCCCGCAAACCTTTAGCTTTCAATCAATATACAGGCGTCGCCTATCTCGAACCAACTCAATGTACGGGTTCGCTGCTAACAGGAGGATTGTACGTTCTCACGGCCGCCCACTGTCTGAACGGAGGCGGAGTCAAGGTTCCTGCAGAAACGGCAATCAAAGCAAATTTTAAATTGCCTAGCGGTGAAGTTAGGATCTCTGTTAGCAATTATTATATTCATCCGGGTTGGAATGGTTATGAGTCAGAAGTTGGCAACGATATTGCTATTTTAAAACTGAAAAGGGTCGCCCCAAAAAGTATTCAACAGTACGATATAAATAGAAACAAGAATGAAGTCGGCCAAGTATTGACAAAGGTGGGATACGGATATATAGGTTTAGGTGCAAAGGGACAAGATGAAAATTCTAATTCGGAGGCAAAAAGATATAGCGGACAGAATCGCTATGATGCTTTAATTGATGTTTTGAAAGATGCTACAGAATCAGATATGTCCGATTTGGTTTTGGGAAGTCAATTAATCTTTGATTTTGACGATGGAAGTGCGGAACGCGATACTTTGGGGAGGCATTTTCCGAAGTTGCGCGATCGAGGTTTGGGGAAAAATGAGATAGCTACGGCTAGCGGAGATTCCGGCGGGCCTTCGTTTGTCGATGGGAAGATTGCGGGGATTAGTTCTTGGGGTTATAGCGATCGGGGATTTTTCAAAACAAACATCGCCGATATTGATAAAATTGACGACAATGGCAGTTTCGGGGAAATTTCCGGCGACACGCGGGTATCGTTTTATGCTAATTGGATTGACAAGATGACCAAAAATCCCTCCTAGGCATTTTTAAAATCCCTACTAAATAAAAAACGTAGCGCGTTAACGCCACGCTGCCAACAATTAATTAGTTCGATCAATTATATCACGAGCGTTTCAATCCCTCAAGTCTCAGGCAAAATAGATCAGAACCGTTTAACTTCAAATCATGACCAAAACCTTAATTCCCGTAATTCTCGCCGGCGGTAAAGGCGAACGTTTCTGGCCACTAAGTCGCAAACAGCGGCCCAAGCAGTTTTTGAGTCTCGACGGTAGCGGCAAGAGTTTGCTGCAAGCAACTGCCGATCGACTATTAACATTAGGTAACGGTTGGGACGATTTGTGGGTGGTAACGTCGGAAATGTTGGCGGCGGGAGTCCGCGAACAGTTGCCGCTGCTGCCTCCTGAGAATTTGCTGGCGGAACCAGAGGGTCGGGATACGGCGCCGGCGGTGGCCTGGACTGCTATAGAAACTGCGAAGCGTTACGGTGAGGATGCGGTGGTTGGTTTTTTCCCGGCGGATCACTGGATTGGGGAACCGGAGGAGTTTGAGAAGACTTTGGAGGCGGCGGCTGATTTGGCGAGAAATCAGGATGCGATCGCCACTTTGGGAGTAAAACCGAGTTATGCTTCGACTGGTTACGGCTACATCGAACAAGGCGAGGAAATTGGCAGTTTTGGGGGTTTTCCGGCCTATCGGGTGGCGAGGTTTACGGAAAAGCCCGATCGCACAACTGCTGAAGAATTTGTAGCCAGCGGCAAGTTTAGTTGGAACGGCGGAATTTTTGTATTTCGAGTCGGAACAGTCTTGACAGAATTGCGAAATCATGTACCGGAAATGATGGCAGCTTTGGAGGCAAAAGGCGCGCAGGCTTACTCGGAATTACCCAAAATTAGCATCGATTACGCGCTGATGGAGAAGACGCAAAAGGCCTGTGTTCTGCCCGTAGGCTTTAGCTGGGACGATTTGGGAGATTGGAATGCGATCGGTCGTTTGCTGCAAGGAGACAAACCGAATGTGGAGTTAGCAAAACACGTCGGAATTGATACGAAAGGTGGCATTTTTTATGCAGCGGATGAGAACGAGGTGATTGTCACCATTGGTTTAGAAGATGTGGTAGTTGTCAGAGATGGCAACGTAACTTTGATTGTAAAAAAAGATAGGACGCAGGAGATTAAACAGGTAATTAAGGTGTTGGGAGAAGATGAGAAATTGAAAGATTTGTTGTGATGTAAGTACGGCACAGATTGGGCAGGCGAATACAAAGGATTAATCACTCTTTATCCAGATTTTCGTTTCTTAATCTGTGTCGTACTTTACTATTCTACTTTTGTTGTTCGCACTTCCACTGAAGCCATTGTTTTACCAGATTCCTAATTAAAGCCTGTGCTTCTGAGAGTGACATAGGTTCTTTTGGTGGATCGTTGCGATCGACACCGTGCCGTGCATCATCACCAATTGCGCTTTGACTATTAGCAGTCTGCTTGAAGTCCCTAATCTTATCTTTATTTATCCACTGTTCAATCCTATGAATCTTCTTTATTTTACCAGCATCTTTATCGACAATTTCATAAACTTTGTAAAGATTAATCCAGTTATGATCAAACTCCCTAAATTGTCTAAAAACATCTTTAACTATCTCGTCTTCTTCTGCCAGCTTCCTCCAGGAGTCAAACTCGAAAATAGGGATTATATCTTGACCGCCTTCTAGTTGGATAGAAACAGAACAACTTGAACCCACGTTAATTGTGGCTGAAAGCGCACGCCGCCCATGACGCTTACCTTCTTCGTCAACTTCGTAGATCATATTAGGCTTAAGAAGTGGAAAATCTGTAAAATGAATCATTGCAATAGCACTTATGTATTCAAGAAGTTTAGTAGCTTCCCCATGTACATCCGACGTATTTGTTAGTGATTCCCAGCGCGAAGAAGTTAGGTAATATTTACTATTCTCTGTGATTAAGCTAAATTCATCTGATGAACGCAGCAAGTTCGACAAATTGTCAAAATCAGACTTTTTAACATCTTCTAGTAAAACTAGCCATTTCATTGAAAAAACCTCCTAATCCTAATTTTGAATAAAATACAACTTTATAAATCAACTCGGCTGGACGGGATCACCCTCGCAAGTAGTCTGGGGCGACTTTCGCCATGAAATCTCGTTTGCGACTTCCCGTTAAATTTTGGGCTGCATCGAGGAATGTCGCGAATGATTGCATCACTCAGCATCTTCTGGCTTTTTTGCGCTTTAAAGAGGAGAGGCGATCGCCTATGGTGGCATTGCCTCTCCTCTATTGTGCCTGGGACTTTATTTTTTCCCAAGCCCGCAACTGCGTAAACGCGCTTGTTCCACCTCCCCTGGCACGCTGACGGGGTTGCTGGAACAAGCGCCGGCTCATACAGCGCGCTCAAGGCGCCGCAAGAGGGCATCAAAGGCTTTCTGGTTTCAATTCGGTCATCGCCTGCAGGAATCGCTCAAGGTGAGCGCGTACGTTAGATGTTGAGCCTTCCCCTCACCTTGTCTCGTTCTTCCTATTCTCTCCTATTTCGCAACAAGCCTATAAATTGAAGTGATTGATTTGATAAAAAAGAACATTTGCTCTTATGAGTGGAGGTTGACTAAAGTAAAGCCATCAAAGAAAAACACAAGCGAACATTAACCAGTCAGCTTCAACTAGACATTCACCCGTGAGGTTTGCCATGAAATCCACTCAATCCAAAAGCGTTAATGCAAAAGTGAAAACCGCCAGCCATCAAATGCCTTTACAGCTTACCCTTCAAAAACCAGAGGAAAAAGCCTTAACTCGCGGACAGCTTTTAGCAGATACCCTAGCAGCGAAAGTGGGTTCGTGGCCGTTTTTGATTGGACAGACAGTAGTCCTCGCCGGGTGGGTGGGCGCGAACCTGACACCGGGCCTTCCTCACTGGGATCAGCAGCCCTTCATCCTGCTCAACTTAGTATTCTCTTTTGCCTCTGCTTACACTGCACCGATTGTGTTAATGAGTCAAAACCGCCAGTCGGATGACGAACGCGAACAAAATCTCTACAATCATCAAGTTAATCTCAAAGCGGCTCACGATGTGGTATTACTGCACGAAAAGATCGATCGATTAAGCCACCACATTCCTGACTTAATGGAAAAGCTCAATCAGCAACAGCCATCTGTCAGTCCCATCAAAGTGATGGTGATGCCAGCCCCCGTTAAGGCAATTACCGAAGGTAATGAAGCAGCTAAGCCGTCTGCTTCCGAGCAGAAGCAGAAGCCTGAGGTTACCATCCTACTTCCCCAAGTATTTAAATCGAAATTTGACTCATCAAAATATGCAGAAGTGATGCCAATTTTACTGGCAACTCAAAAGCCATCAACACATTCGGTATCCGCGTCAAGCTATTTCAAGCTGTGACAATCGACGTTACTAATCAGTGAATGAGAGCGTCAGTATAGCCAATCTGTTAAGTAACATTTTTAACACATAAAACTCCTCAACATCAATTAATTTCCGGCACTTTTCCAGCAATCCTACCATCACCATCTAGGCAGTTAGATATGAACCCCTTCATTACCGCTATTTCCACAGGTTTTACAGCTTTCACCGCCACAAATTTAGATGATATTGTCATCTTGCTGCTGTTTTTTTCCCAAGTCAATGCTGTTTTTAGACGGCAACACATTGTTACAGGACAATATCTTGGGTTCGCAGCACTGGTGCTGCTTAGTCTTCCTAGCTTCTTTGGCTGTATGATGGTGCCGCGCCCTTGGGTGGGGATGTTGGGGTTAGTACCAATTGCCATTGGAGTTGGAGTTTAGACTAAGCAGGTCAAAAAGTGCGCTCGCCCAAAGACCGGCAAACGTCCATACTCCAACGGCAACGGT
>NZ_JAUBPO010000112.1:0-9199 GCF_036700785.1 Microcoleus sp. S28C3
AAGGAGCCCCCGAATTTATCCGTGGGGTCAATGCTTCAATTCTTTAATCTAAAATCTAAAATCTCAAATCGATTGACAGATTCAGCGTAACACTCATTTAACCTCAAAAAAAAGTAAGGACACGGCACTGCCGTGTCCTTACAACTCTAACCTGGAATTAACCGAATTCGCGATTACTTAACAAACAGCATTTCTTGATAAGTAGGCAGCGGCCACAAATCATCAGCCACTTCACCTTCCAGAGCATCCGCATACTTGCGAACCTCATCCATCAAAGGACGAATTGTTTGCGAAGCATACTGCATATGGTCTTCGGTCGAAGCAAAATCGTGCTTGCTCAAAGCAGCACTCAATTTGCTCGCAGTATCCATCATGGATTTAAGCAGCACCGCTACTTTTTCGGCACTTTCCTTGGACAGTTCAATCCCAATCTCTTTCAACTTAGAAATAGCCCCGGAAAGTTCAGCTAAATACCTCACCGCTGCCGGGTAAATGATGGTTTTTGCCATGCTTGATACCAGTTTTGCTTCGACTTCAATGGCCAGCAAATACTGCTCTGCATAAACGTCATAACGGCTTTCCAATTCAACGGGAGTCAGAACACCTGTCTTTTCAAACAAGTCTTCAATGTATCCTTCCTTCAACACGGGCAAAGCATCTGCCGTAGTCCGCAAGTTAGCTAAACCCCGTTCCTCAACGGCCATTTTGTGCCATTCTTCCGAATAGCCGTTGCCGCCAAATACAACCGCACCGTGCTCGTCCATCACTTCTTTGAGAATTGTTTGGATGGCAGCATTCAGTTCAGTTCCGTTAGCCAAATCGCTTTCTAATTTGTTAGCAATCCAGTCCAAAGAATCTGCAAGAACTGTATTCATCGCCACCAGCGGGCCGGAAACAGACTGACCGGAACCTACTGCACGGAATTCAAATCGGTTTCCAGTAAAGGCAAAGGGCGAAGTCCGGTTTCTGTCCCCAGCATCCTTCATGAAAGTAGGCAGTGTTTCTACACCTAAGTTCATAATTCCCCGATCTTGAGAGTCCTTAATTTCTCCCCGGCTAATTTGCCCGAAGATATCTTCTAATTGCGAACCCAAATAGACAGAGATAATCGCTGGCGGAGCCTCATTTGCACCCAATCGGTGGTCGTTGCTGGCAGTCGCAACTACGGCGCGCAACAGCGACCCGTATTTGTGAACTCCGCGAATCACAGCGCCGCAGAACACTAGAAATTGTATGTTCGAGTGCGGTGTATCGCCGGGGTCTAATAAGTTTCCTTGGGTGGCATTGCCGACCGACCAGTTGACGTGTTTGCCAGAACCGTTAATGCCGGCGAAAGGCTTCTCGTGCAGCAAACACATAAAACCGTGTTTCTTCGCAGTGTTGCGGAGAATTGTCATGGTTAATTGTTGGTGGTCGCTGGCGACGTTTGCTGCTTCAAAAAATGGTGCAATTTCAAATTGACCGGGAGCTACTTCGTTGTGGCGAGTTTTGGCAGGAATGCCCAGGCGGTACATTCTTTCTTCTACTTCCTGCATGAAAACTTGAACGCGCTCTGGAATTGCTCCAAAATAGTGGTCGTCAAATTGCTGACCTTTGGCAGGAGGTTTACCGAAAAGGGTGCGACCTGCTAACAGTAAATCGGGGCGGCTGTTGGCGAAATTGGAATCTATCAGGAAGTATTCTTGTTCGGCACCGCAACTGGAATTTACCGGGGCAACTTCGGTATTTCCTAACAGCTTTAACACTCTGGTTGCTGCTTTGTTCATGGCAGCAATGGAACGCAAAAGCGGCGTTTTCTTGTCTAAGGCTTCACCTGTCCAAGAGATGAAAACAGTAGGAATGCACAATGTCATGCCGTTGTCTGTTTCCATGACATAAGCAGGGCTGGTGACATCCCAGGCTGTATATCCGCGAGCGGCGGCGGTAGAGCGAATGCCGCCGTTGGGGAATGACGAGCCATCGGGTTCGCCTTGTACGAGAACTTTGCCGGCAAATTCTGAGATGACGGAGCCGTCGCCTTGGACTGAGATGAAACCGTCGTGCTTTTCGGCGGTGCCGTTGGTGAGCGGGTAAAATACGTGGGCGTAGTACAGCGCTCCTTTGGAAATAGCCCAATCTTTCATGGCTACTGCAACTACATCAGCTACTGACTCGTCGAGTTTTTTGCCTGTTTGAACGGTGTTTTTTACTGATTTGAAAATACTTTTGGGCAGACTTTCTTGCATTTTGCTCAGACTAAAAACGTCTGTTGCCCACATATCTTCTAGCCGCTTGGGAGGCCGGGCAGGCATCAGTTTGCGGTTAACGATTTGAGAAATTGCTTGAACGCGGGATTCGTTTCCACTCATGGTTATTTTTATTGGTATTTCGGGACAAGTAGTTGAGAAAAAATAGATGTTAGCAAAAGTTTAACGATTGACGAATATTTTGGATTTACCCAACGTTTTTTGTCAAAGCTAACTTTTGGGAGAATGCCCTTTTTGGCAGGCTCTAAAAGATTGGAAGTGCGAGGCTCAATCACTTCGCCGTCCACCGGGCGTGATAATCCAGTGTGAGATGCGGTTGGATTTCGGTTATTAGCAAGAAAATAGATGGTAAGAGCCTGTACTAACTTGAGTCAACATCATAGATGTCTGCGTTGCACAGATTTAGTAACTAATCTTCACCCTGGTCAGCTCAATAATTTTGTGCGAATCAATTCCGATGAATTCAGGTCAAAACTACTTATGGTTTTTAACGGTTCGACGATCGATAAATCGCAGTCCAGCAAACAACGCACTCGTTTAGGGGTTTTGAAGAATTATGGAGAGTACACAATCTACACTTGGAGAGTTTAAACAATCATTAACCAAATGAATGTATCCTAAGCTACAGAATTTTATGTTTTTTTCAGAAAGGCCGATCGCACCGATCGCACACAACCGCAGGATTTCAGTGTAACAGGACGCTGGCGGCTGAAACCGATCGGGGCGATCGTACATTGACAGGACTTACCCAGGGATACTATATATAGTGTGGCAAGAAAATGATCTCGCTTTGACGTTGCTGAATTCGGGTATGAAATTTGTAGGGGCAATCCCCCCGCAGTTGCTCCACCGCTGACGGGGTAAGCTTTGATTCAGCAGCGCCGCACAACTTTATCGGCGCAGTAATGGCGATTTCTATGAATTTAAAATCAAGAGATTTAGAGCAATAGTTCAGACAGTTTGAGGCGCCGTTTATTGAGCATAAATGAGTAAATTTTAAACTTTTATTTAACTCGTTGATAATCCGAAGACTTCAGAGAATGAGCCAAAAAGCGTTCTGTGTAGTACAAAGCTAATTGATTGCTCGGCCCATTAAAAACTGCATCAAAGGCGTGTTCAGCCCAAGGAATTTCGAGCAAAATAGCCCGATCGCCCGTGGCTCGCAATCGTTCGTAGAGCGATCGACCAAACTTAGCTTGAACGATATGGTCGCGACCTGCATAAACCAGTAGAGAAGGGGGAAGATTCGGTTTAATATAATTGATGGGAGAAGCCCGACGGTAAAGCTCGTTGAGTTCGTCTGGGGTTCCTCCCAGAAAGGCACGCAAGACGGCTCGAACATTTATGGCATCAGGAAAAGGTGGGTCATTGTATCCCCTGCTCAGGTCATTTGGCCCGTAATAGTTCACCACTGCTCGAACTGGAAGCACACTTGAATCAAAAGCAGTTAGCATTGCTAAATGGGCACCTGCCGATCTTCCCATCAAAGCAATTCGATCGAGATCGATTTCCCAATCAGCAGCATGAGTTTTGATATAGGAAAGAGCGGCTTGTACGTCCTCAATCTGAGCAGGAAATCGATACTTGGGAGCGTGGCGGTAATCAATTGCAACCACACAATAGCCTTGGGCTGCCATATAGCGGCTGAAGTCCTCATTGGAAGCGGCATTGCCTCTCTGCCAAGCTCCCCCGTAGAGGGTGATAATCGTCGGATATTTGCCAATTTGCATCGGCCGATAAAGGTTTAGTTGCAGTGAAACTCCGTCAGGGTTGGCAAATCCAATAGCCCGATCGATCCTAACGTCTCTAATCGGAATTCCTCGGAACGCATCTGCGAGGATAAACGGTTGAGGGCGTAGCTGCGCGCGATCGGCTTGAGGAACGGCTGCTAAATAGTTTTCCCCTAGAACTGCTTGCATTTGGGTAGCTATCGCTGCATTGGCTGCTGGGAACTGAATCAGTGGAAGCAGGCCCAGGATTAGGGCAAACAGGTTACAAATTGACAAAATAATGTAGACTTTGCTTTGATGCCGTCGGAGCAGGTTCAGCAGAAGGGCGATCGTATTGATACCGACCAACCAAGGACTGATTTCTGGTGCTCCCACCGCCAAAGGGTACAGGAACATCGTGGGTGCTGGTACGATGACCCAGAGACTGATAAATAGTGCGATCGCACTCAGGAACCAAGGGATAAATTGCGATACTAAGAACGCTGCTAATAAGGGTAACTTTTTGCGGTTCTTCTTGTGGGTCATCGGATTTTCGCAGCCTAATTTTTCATCAGTTTAAACTAATATCATTGTCCTAAGATAGGCTAGAATGATAGTGAGACTTTAACAAATATTGCCTCAAAGTAGATTACCAAAAAGCATTGATTTAACACCTAAGTCGTTAAAAATAATTTAATCGCCTTGCGCCACAAACAGGATAAATCTTTCGGAAACAAGTTCTTACATCACTATGGCATAAATTTTGAGAATTGGAAGTACATTTTAGATTCAAGCATTAGCTATAGCAATCCTCGCATTATTTGTGAATTTCTTACTCCCTCCCCTTGGCAAGGGGAGGGTTGGGGTGGGGTAAAAATTTACGACTCCTGCAAGGATTGCTATATGACTGATGACTATCGGGTTTGAACCTTTTCTAGAATTGCATTTTTTTGGAACTGGTAAGCTAAGGCACATCTAAATTTTATAGTCAAGTGTGATGAAATTATTGTGCGTATCTTACTCGCACCCCAAATACAATTTAGATGCCGGACTGCTGATCGACAGCCCTAATTCTGTTGAATTAGGTGGAGCAAATTATAATCTGCGGCAAGAGCTTTTTTAGCGGTTAAAATGAATAATATAAACTGCCGATGTGACAGTGCTATAACTTTTATTTTTTAACGGCACGAGGTACAACCAGATTCCAATTTACCTGAGAAACACCGTACAAAATAAAATTATTCAACATTCCGTAAGCATCCCCGCAATTATAGCTTTTAGCCTCAACACATTTGCGATCGGCATTCTGATTGACAGCCACAAAAATATCAACTCCATCCGGCAACACACCCGCATACATCTTTAAATTAGCAAAATCATCAAGGATGCGACCGTTATCATCAATCGGCGGCAATTTCCACTCTTTCGGATTGTTATTTCCCCCTAACTGGATTGCCCAAGCATGAGTACCGTCTAGCGCTCCGTTGTGGGCAGTATATCGATTCCAAACCTGATTTCGCTTTTCTCCGATGCGCGGGTTATTCTCATAACCGCCCACCCAATATTCTGACATAAATTTGAGAAAAACTTCAGCTTCTGCAGCAAGCGAACCAGTACCAGGACTCAAATCAGTGTTTCTGCTGCTAAACGGAACTTGGCTTAAATTCCAAGACCAATTTATTCTCCCCGGCTTCGGATTTACCCAAGTAGAAAAATCGCAGAAGCTACCCTTCCAGATGCAGTGCGGTCGCTTCAAATCCCATCCTTGACCATAGTAATTTTTCCCGTTCCAATGCCGTTTTTTCGGCTCGCGATCGCCAATATTTTCTACTTCTTGGCTCATGAAAATTCCCCGGTTAGCCGCAGTAGGAATTCCTAAGTCAGTTTTGAAGAAAACCTCCAAAGCCGAACCTTGATGAGTTGCTGGTTTACCCATTTTAGCAGCATAGCTCCCGGAAGCCACCAACTGCTGCAAAATAATCGTAGGAAATGCCGGACTGGTATTGGAATAGTGATATTGACCGAGAGGATACTGAAGGCATCGCCCTGCCAAAACCTGCATAGTTTCTGCTAAAGTAGGACTCGGCAAAAAATAGCCTGCGCTAGCAGAAATGCCGAGTTGATTTTTTGCTGAACTGACAGATTTGCTGCCCCATTCGCTGACAAGTAGCTGTTCTTGTGATTGGAAATCGGCTGCTGTTTTCAGATTGCGAAGCACTGGCAAATTTGCAATCATATCTTGACCGTATCTGGGCGCGCTCCGCTGAAGTCCCGATCGGTGCGACAAAAAATGTCCGAGGGTGACGTTTTGCCACTGTTTTTCGGCTAATCCCGAGTTAAGATTGGCGCAATTACTGTCTTTAACTGCAACGGGAAATTTGACTTTTCCAGAAAATACGGCGTGCAATTTTTCAGGGATAATCGCTACTGGATATTGCTTGTTTAAACCGGGAATTAGCGGCGGATAATGCTGGGGGTCGAACAATTTCATCCCTTCAATTTGGTCGTCAGTCAGTTCTAAGCCTGCCCGATCGCGCGCCGTCTGTTTAAGCGCCCAGCGCGCCATTGCAAAGGTAACAGGCTTGCTGATACTGCCCATACGCATGGGGGTATCTGCTGCGACTGGGGGAGCTAGAGGAGCCTGCATATCGTCGCCGCAAGCCGGATTCCAGTTATTAGTAGGTCTGCCTTTCATGCGGCCGAGACCCCACACACCGACGGGTTGACCTTTAACAGAAACACCGAGTACGGCCGCACCGACGCAGCGGTGGCGCATGAATTCTGTCAACGATTGCAAAATCGGCTGGAGTTGCGCGTCGCCGCTACCGCTAACGGGGATATTTTCTTGCGCTAAAGCTGTGTTGTTGTTGGACTCGGAAAGCTTTCCCAAGCCTCCTATGAGGATAGCTGAAATCAAGGTCAAAGTTGTGCAGACAAGTCTGTTGATTTTTTGGCGATGATTCGCAATTTTCATGATAACAAACTCCCGATTTTTAAAAGTAGGGCGGTGCTCTGCTGCCCGCCCTTTGACAGCGATAATTAAGGCTATTGAGGGATAGGAGGGGCGGATAAGAATACTTGATTTGGGTTGACATTAGTTAAGTTTGTGCTTTGTACAACGCCAATCAAATTATCCTGGTAGAAGATACCAGTATCTTGAACATTGTTGCCGTTCCAATCGCCAGTTTTGAGGGAATAGCCGTCCGCTAAATTACCTTTAATTTGGATTTTATCTTGACCTAAACTAAAATCCGTAATAGTAGCATGGCCAGTTCCCAGGTAGTAAACGTTATTAACGTTGCCGAGTACAAAGGTGTCTGTTCCCGCGCCGCCGGCGAGAGAATCGGATTCGCTACCTGCGCCGATACCGTTACCAGCCCCAGAAAAATTAGCACCGTCAAGATAATCGCTGCCGTCGCCGCCGATGAGATAATCTTTGCCGCTTCCTCCGAATAGATAATCGTTGTGCAACCCTCCCGATAGGGTATCTTTACCGCTGCCTCCGTATAGGAAATCTTCGCCAGCTTCGCCGTATAATTTATCGTTGCCGGCGTCGCCATTTAACTTGTCGCTGCCGAAGCCGCCGTAGAGGATGTCATCTCCGCCGCCGCCGAACAATTGATCGTTGCCTTGATAGCCGTAGATTGTATCATTTGCAATCTGAATTTGACCTTGACCGTCGATCGTCGAATCCTTTCCAACTAAGGATTTGTGGAATTGACCGTTGCCGTTGACAGTGTTGTTGTCGTCGAATTGAGTACCGTTGATAACTGATGACATTTTTGTTGCTCCTTTTTGTTGTGGACTTGGTGCAATAGCAATTGCGACCCAAGCAACTTGTTCTATGTAAACCAGTTTCTTCTCAAATCGAGTGAGCGACAATGGGAATAAAATCAGGTAATTTAAAAGCCTAAAAAAAGGTGTTTGGCAACGATGTATCCGAAAAAATCAGGTCCTCAAAATATTAAAGTTGGAAAAAGTCAGGTGGGCGATCGTAATTTTTAGGTCAGGACTTACGCACTCTCACCAAAGAAACCTGGTTTTTTACCGAATCAGCGGGTCACAACCTGCGTATTTTCGTAAAAAAACCAGGTTTCTGAACCCCCAAGCGCAACTACAAACAAATTTTAATATCCTAGTTGTGTAAGTCCTGATACGTTATTGAGAGTAGCTAAAATTTGACCTGTTGCTGTCAAGCGGATTAAGGTGTCGCTGTTGGCTTGAGTAATTGACAGTTGAGAGGAAGTCAAACCTGTACTAAGGGCGATCGCATCTTTTCCGGGTTCAAAATCTAGAATGGTATCCGTCCCTGAATCTGCCCAAAGCAGAAAACGATCGTTCCCACTTCCTCCAATTAAAAAATCATCTCCCAAATCGCCGCTTAAAAAGTCGTCTCCCGCTCCCCCAAATATGGTATCATTGTCTTTTCCTCCCCAAATCGTATCATTTCCTTCACAGCCATCAAGTAGGTCGTTATTTTTATCACCCAACAGAGTATCGTTGCCACCGCCACCACAGGCAGTATCGTCACCTAAATTTCCCAACAGAGTATCGTTGCCTTCACTGCCTAAAATTAAATCTCTATCCTTACCTCCCCATAAGAAATCGTTTCCTTTGCCCCCATCTAAAAAATCCGAGTCTTCGTTGCCGTGAATGAAGTCGCTATCTTCTCCGCCATCGAGGGAATCTTCTCCTCGATTTCCAAATAATCTATCTCTTCCTTCATTACCAAGAATAATGTCTTGATTCTGGCCACCAAAAAGCAAGTCATCTTCGGTTCCACCAGAGATAAACTCGTTGCCTTCGTTACCGTTTAAAAAGTCATTTCCTTCGCCGCCAAACAGGTTATCGTTACCTTCTTTTGCCTGGAAATAATCCTCGCTGCTGCTGCCGTCGAATGTCTCATTGCTAGCAGTACCTGTGAGGGGTAGATCGATCGCACTATTCACAACTACCTTTTCTACAGGATTGGGTTGGTTGAGATTTGGGAGGGATAGAGAGTTACAGAGGCAATCTTCTGTCGGAATTTCTGTCGGTGTCGGAGTTGGCGTTGGCGTTTCTGTCGGAATCGGTGTTGGAGTTGGCGTTGGCGTTTCTGTCGGAATCGGTGTTGGTGTCGGAGTTGGCTTTGGTGTGGGAGTTGGCGTTGGCGTTTCTGTCGGAATCGGTGTTGGAGTTGGCGTTGGCGTTTCTGTCGGAATCGGTGTCGGTGTCGGTGTCGGAGTTGGCGTTTCTGTCGGAATC
>NZ_JAUBPO010000112.1:9299-23342 GCF_036700785.1 Microcoleus sp. S28C3
GGTGTTGGTGTGGGAGTTGGCGTTTCTGTCGGAATCGGTGTTGGTGTGGGAGTTGGCGTTTCTGTCGGAATCGGTGTTGGTGTGGGAGTTGGCGTTTCTGTCGGAATCGGTGTCGGTGTCGGTGTGGGAGTTGGCGTTTCTGTCGGAATCGGTGTTGGTGTGGGAGTTGGCGTTTCTGTCGGAGTTGGCGTTGGCGTTGGCGTTTCTGTCGGAATCGGTGTCGGTGTCGGTGTGGGAGTTGGCGTTTCTGTCGGAATCGGTGTCGGAGTTGGTGTTGGCGTTTCTGTCGGAATCGGTGTCGGAGTTGGCGTTGGCGTTGGCGTTTCTGTCGGAATCGGTGTCGGAGTTGGTGTCGGAGTTGGAGTGGGATTAGAGTCATCACTATCATCATTGACAATAATGCCCGTACTTTGGTTGGCGGCGGGATCGATGGTGGCGTTGGTGGCGTTGTTGAGGGTAACGCTGAAAGTTTCATTCGCCTCAAATTTGTTGTCGCCGTTAACAATTACAGCGATCGTTTTTGTTAGCGCTTCTGGCGAATTAAAGATGAGATTACCGTCATTATCTTCGTAGTCGAGATCGCCTACAGTAGCAGTACCATCATCTGTCTTGTAGTTAACAGTAATGGGCAAACCAGAAGCATTGGAGAGGCTAACGGTGTAGTTGTAGGTAGTTGTGCCTGTATTGCCTTCAGCTTGGTCGATCGTGGCGGGGGCGATGCTGACAGTTGGAGGGTTATCGTTATCTGCAATTGTCAAAACAGCATTGTTGTATCGATCGCCAACTGTAGCATTTCCCGTTGGATTAGTTAGAGATAAATTAACCGTTTCGTCAGCTTCGTCGATCGCGTCATCGGCGATCGGAATAGTAACAATTTTTGGTGTCGTATCGCCTGTGGCAAAGTTAATTGCGATCGGCGTATTGGTGTAGTCAGCAGCAACAGCAGTACCATCCGTCAGCGTCAGCGTTGCCCCAACTGCACCTTTATTACCACCGATGCGATTGACGGTAATTGCAGTACCTACAACTGTACCGTTTTCATTCACCGTGTAAGCAGGGTTGCTAAATTGCAGTAAGCCAGGGGAAGGTTGAGAAAATTCCGAAGTATCGTTAGTTGTTAAGTTAGTAGCCGTAGTGACGATCGCCCCTGTTGCAGTTAAAGGCGGCGATGTAAAATTAGCATTGCCAGCAGCATCAGTCGTGACATTAACAAAGTTGAGATAAGTTTGTCCTTCCCCGTTACCGCTGGGATCTAGAACAGTATTGTCAAAAAATTCGACGCGGAAAGTTGTATTGGGAATGCTGTTGAGAGTGCCGCTAATAGTAATATTGCCGTTGCTAGCAGTTGCGGAGTTTAAAACAGGAAAATTTTGCAAGCCGTTTCCGCCTGTATCCCCGTCTCCCAAGTCGTTTGGGGTAACGCCGTCGGTAGTTAGGTTATCGGCATCGTTATCGAGCTCGATGCCTAAACCATTATTAGAAAAGATAGAATTGCCTAAAATTGCTACGCCGTTGCCACCTGTCACTTGAATGCCGCTGCTACCGCTAAATGCGATCGTGTTGCCTTCCCCCGCAGCGGTACCGCCGATGCGGTTATTCACACCAGCCTTGAAAGCTACGACGTTGCTGTACAAAGTATTGGGTAAAGGAGTGCTGCCGTCAGCTTGCGTGCCGATATAATTGCCGATAACGCGGTTGCCAGTTGTCTGGTCGCCAAGGAAATAGACGCCCATTTGATTGCCGGAAATGACATTGCCTTCTTGCGGTGTCGTGCCACCGATGATGTTGCTTTCGCCAGTAGCAATCCAGACGCCGACCGGATTTCCCAAAGCGGCAGTACCGCTGATATTTGTGCCGATATAGTTGCCGACAACCCGGTTTGTCGCAGGTACAACGGCTGAACCAGGCGCTTGTAGAAAAGCAATACCCGCAGTCTGACTGCCAGAAATGATATTGCGTTCTTGAGGCGTCGTTCCGCCGATAATATTGTTAGAAGCGCTGCCAATAGAGATGCCATAGATAGTGTTTCCTAGCGCTACATTACCCGTGATATCAGTGCCGATGAGGTTGCCGACAACTCGATTTTGATTGGCAGTTGGGCCGTTGATCGAAATTCCGCTACCGATGCCCACATTGCCAGAAATCAGGTTGTCCTGAATTAAGTTTTCAGGCGCATTGCGGATGCTGATGCCAGCGTTGTTGCCGATCGCAACAGTACCAGTAACATCAGTGCCAATACGGTTGCCGATTACTTGGTTGTTGCGTGCAGCGATGCCGGAAATCTCGATGCCAAGCCCGACATTTAAATTGTCGTTGCCAGAGATTAAGTTGTTCTCGATCCGATTATCTGGAACGCCATCAATCCAGATCCCCCTGCGGTTGCCCCGATCGACCGTACCCGCAAGATCCGTGCCGATGTGGTTGCTGAGGATCTCGTTGCCGCCATTGGTTTGCAAGCGGATGCCTGTAAAGATAAATCTGTTGATCGCTAAACCTCGCACGGTACTGTTCCCAGCAGTGATATCAAGTCCGACCATCTCAACTCCGGGGAGGTTGCCGCTGAGTTCCACCAGTGGCAAACCGTTATAGCCCGCGCCGCCTTGACTCCAACCATCGACGATCGCTGGATCGGAGATCGGCGGCAGTGCGGATAAAGGCTGAATTAATTGCTGAGAACCGATCGCCCCGATATTAAAGGCGATCGTGTCGCGATCGGCTGCAGTACCCAATGTACCGTTAATCTGTGCTTGTTCTGCCACTGTCAAAGCAGGAACATTCAGAGTGCCATTCGCAACCAGAATTGCCTCTCTGAGGGTGAGGACGGCATTCCTGATATTCGAGTCATCTGTGCTATTAACGGTAATGGTAGCAGCCATAATTTTTGTCCTTATACCCTGGTGTTGGCGAGGTTAGGCTATTGTTGGTGAGGCGATCGATAATTGCGATCGAGCTCGGCAATCAACTTGCTTCTAAACCAGTTTATTTTCTAAGAACAAAAGCGACCAGGGGAGTAAAATCAGGCGTTTCTACAAGGACTGACAGTAAAAACTCAGGTTAAATCAGTTAAAATAGGGAAAAGTCAGGGTAACTTTCCAGTGCAGGAACAACTGCTCTCTTGCAAGCATCTGCATACTTACGTATATGGGTACTTACCCGTCAATCCCATGAACTCAGAATTAGAATTCTCTTGGAGCAAAACCAAAGAATCTGCCGATCGCATTTTTGCTCAAAACACCGGCAAACATCTCAGCGACATCGAAATGAAAGTCCTTCAAGGTTCCTGGGAAGGAAAAAGTTACGATGAAATCGCCAAAACTTACGGCTACAGTGCTGAATACCTCAACAAAGATGTCGGCAATAAATTGTGGCACAAGCTTTCAGAAGCTTGTGCAGAAAAAATTACGAAGAAAAATTTTAAAGAAGCTCTGAGGAGATTTGCATCGCAAGAGTCCACTCAATATATTAACACCAACCTGCTCTTACAACCACTGACTGCGGCAAATTTGCAGTTTCCCGAAGGCTCGGTATCATTAGATTCTCCTTTTTATGTGGAGCGTTGCAACATTGAATCTTTGTGCTGCGAGACAGTTGTGAAACCCGGTTCGCTGATTCGGATTAAAGCACCGGAGATGATGGGCAAAACTTCACTGATGAACCGAATTTTAGCTGGCGCTGTTCGGGAAAACTATCACGCAGTTTATCTTGATTTGAGCGCTGCCGACCGAGGAATATTAACAAATCTTGATAAGTTTCTGCGCTGGTTGTGCTTGATGGTAAGCCGACAGTTAAAGTTAGAAAACAAGTTAAACGAGTATTGGGATACGGATATTTTGGGCAGCAACGATAACTGTACGGTTTACTTTGAAGAGTATTTGCTGGCAGAAACAGAAACGCCTCTAGTTTTGGGCTTGGATGAAGTCGATCGCATATTTCCCTACACCGAAGTAGTTGAAGATTTTCTGGGGATGCTGCGAAGCTGGCACGAAAAAGCCAAGATTTCGGATATTTGGAAAAAACTGCGGTTGGTAATGGCGCATTCTACGGAAGTTTATATTCCTTTAGATATGAATCAATCTCCGTTTAATGCGGGGGTTCCGGTTGAGTTGCTGGAGTTTGACAGCCAGCAAATTCACGATTTAGCTCGGCTGCACGGCTTGGATTGGGATGAGGGGCAGTTGCGAGAGTTAATAAGTGCGATCGGCGGACATCCTTATTTAGTAAGATTGGCAATGTATGAGATTAGTTGTGGCAAAATCTCATTAACTCAGTTATTAAAAAATGCGGCATCAGAATCTGGAATTTACAGCAGTCATTTGCGAAAACATTTGGAAATACTGCAACACAATCCCGAATTAGCTTTGGCTTTGAAAAAAGTTGTTAATTCGGCCGAACCAGTTGAATTAGATTCGATGCAAATTTACAAATTACACAGCATGGGAATTGTGCGGCGGCAAAACAATTATGTCATGCCGCGTTGCAATTTGTACCGCGAGTATTTCTGCCGTGTTTTAGGTTAAAAAGCGGAGATGAACACCTGATTGGGGTTGACATTGGTAATATTTTGATCTTGCACAACACCAATCAAATCACCCTTATAGAAGATTCCAGTGTCTTGGGCATTGCTACCTTCCCAGTTGCCAAGCCCAAGGGAGTAATCATAATTGAAAAGGCCTTTGATTTGGATTTTATCGGTTTGAGCTAAACTAAAGTCCGTAATTGTGGCGTAGCCATTTCCGAGGTAGTAAACGCTATTTGCGTCACCCAACACGAAGGTATCCTTTCCAATGTCACCCGTGAGGGTGTCGAATTCATTTTGCCCAAAGCCGAAACCAGTAAGTTGATCGTTACCGCTTCCGCCTAAGAGAATGTCGTTGCCCGTACCGCCAAGTAAAGCATCGTCTAAAGTACCGCCAATCAGCAGATCGTTACCAAGGCCGCCAACTAGATAATCGTAGCCAACGCCGCCATATAAAGTGTCATTACCAGCCCCACCATCGAGAACGTCGTTGTTAAACCCACCATCTAGATAGTCATTTCCACCAAGACCCGACAATATGTCGTTTCCTGCATAGCCAGAGATTGAGTCATCTGCATTAGTTCCAACTAGCTTTGGTTTGTCGATACCATCGTCATTGAAGTTGGTGCCATTAATAATTGCCATTTCAGTTGCTCCTGGTTGTTCAAAATTAGGACCTAGAGATTGAGCGAAACCCACGTAGATGAATTTTGTTTGTGTAGGCAAGGGTGCAAGTTCGATGACGGGCGTCGCCACATTCGACTTGCACCCAGACGAGCGGTTTCCAACCGCAGGCAAGCGGGGTCTTTTCTCTTAAGTTGACACGCCAAGAATGGGCGGAGCGAAGCGGAAGGTGTGCAGCGCCCTACAGATAGAATTACACAAAAGAAAGGGTTAAATCCGCAGCCATTGTGTCAGAAACTACGGCAATCATGTCACCTTGGTAAAATATTTTTGTGTCTTTCAGAGAGTCATTGCCGTAATCGTAGTAGCCCGATACAAATTCGTAGTCTTGCTTTTGACCGACCATCAAAATTGCATCTCCATCGGCTTTCTTAAAGTCCCGAATAATTGCATAAGCGTGTTCGCCTAAGCCATCTAAGTAAGGAACTTCAAACTCTGGGCCGTCGATAACTAGCGAGAATGTATCGGCTCCCGAACCGCCAATTAAGGTATCGACTTCATAATAATCGTATCCTCCGTCATTATTGCTGTGACCGATGAGAATGTCATTCCCGCTATTGCCTTCTAGCCAATCGGAATCGCCACCGCCATAGACTTTATCATTGCCAGTACCGCCAAATAGGAAGTCGTCACCGTCCAGGCCTTTGAGTGTATCTGCACCGCCACTGCCAAAGATGGCATCGTCCGTGTAATGCTTTCCTACTAAGTAGTCATTTCCTGGCGTTCCCTGTATGTTGTCATTGGGTAAGCCACTGATTTTATCGATGCTGCCGAACAAACGGTTAGTAGAATCATCTTCTTCCCGAGGACGATCGGTCAAGTCTTCAAAAGCACCGAATTTATTGTGATTGGGATTCGGCGGTTTACCTGCATCGGGGTCTTCCGTCCGAGGAACATCGGTAAAGTCTTCAATCAAACCAAATTTATTAGGCTTAGGATTCGGATTATCTGAATCAGGGTCTTCCTTCCGGGGAACGTCGGTCAAGTCTTCAATCAAACCGAATCTCAGGGTAGAAATGTTAGCATCGGCGATCGTTCTAAGTTCTGTCATGGTAGTAATCCTATTTATGAGTGTATTCTGAGTTTGTCAAAGCGCTAAGTGTTTGTATTTGTTTGCTGCACCTTTCGCTTTCTGTTATTAGTGTCTTCGTAAAACTATTGAACTGCAATGGTGATAAAATCAGGTATTATAAGAACTGATAAATAGCTTCGCACTCGGAATTTATCGGAAAAAATCAGGTGCAGCCTGACAAAGCATCATCAAAATCAGCAAAAATCAGGTTTTTTGGTAAATAGCTAAATAGTCATGTTAGCTATCGTACAATCAAATCTAGATTTTAGTGCAGGCAATGATGAAAGAATCTCCAGTTAGTTATGAATATCAGATTGGCGGGAGTCTCCCAGCAGATGCGTCGAGTTACGTGACGCGACAAGCAGACTTGGACTTTTACGAAAGTTTGAAAGCGGGTGAGTTTTGTTACGTTTTGAATTCGCGGCAAATGGGCAAATCTAGTTTGCGGGTGCGGGCTATGCAAAAATTGCAAGCTGAAGGTACTGTTTGCGCTTTTATCGATTTAACTGGGATTGGTAAGGAAGATGTAACTCCCGAAAAGTGGTATGCAGGCATTGTCAATTCTTTGGTCAGTAGCTGTCAGCTAGGTAATAAAATTAATTGGCGAAATTGGTGGCGCGAACGCCGGGATTTGTTGTCTCCCGTGCAGCGATTTAGTTTGTTTATCGAAGAAGTTATTTTAGTTGAAATTTCCCAAAATATAGTTATTTTTATTGACGAGATCGATCGAGTATTGAGCATGAATTTTTCGGCTGATGAGTTTTTTGCTCTGATTCGCTGGTTTTACAATCAAAGAGTTGACAATCCTCTGTACCGGCGTTTGACTTTTGCGCTGTTGGGGGTGGCGACGCCTTCGGATTTGATTGCGGATAAAACTCAAACTCCTTTTAATATTGGTAAGGCGATCAATTTACGCGGTTTTCAGATTGATGAAGTGCAGCCTTTAATTGATGGTTGGAAGGGCAAAGTTGCCAATCCTGAAAGTGCGATCGCAGATATTTTGGATTGGACGGGGGGACAACCTTTTTTGACGCAAAAGCTGTGCAAGTTGGTGCTGGAAAAAGAGTTGAAGAAAGTTAACCGCAGAGGCGCAGAGGGCGCTGAGAAAGACAGGCAGGATGCCTGTTCCACCCCCACAGAAAGGCATCCTGACTGTTCCACCCCCACAGACAGGCAGGATGCCTGTTCCACAGAAGAGGAGGGAGTTGAGGGGTTGGTGAAGTTGCAGATTGTCGAGAATTGGGAGTCTCAGGATGAGCCTGAACATTTGAAAACTATTCGCGATCGCCTTTTGAGAAATCAGCAAAAAGCGGGGCAGTTATTGGGGCTTTACCAGCAGGTTTTGCAATCCGCGAACCCCCCCCAACCCCCCCTTAGCAAGGGGGGGCTAAATGCTGCTAATTCACCTCTGGGAGAGGAAGAAATAGCCACTCTTGCTCCCCCCCTTAGCAAGGGGGGGCTGGGGGGGGCTATTGCTGATGGCAGTCCCGAACAAACAGAATTGCGACTGTCAGGTTTAGTGGTGCAACAGCACGGAAAATTAAAAGTTTATAACCGAATTTATGCCGAAATTTTCAATCTTGAATGGGTGGAAAAACAGTTAGGAAAGCTGCGGCCTTATTCGGAAAACTTTAATGCTTGGAATGCTGCCAATTTTGAGGATGATTCGCGGCTGCTGCGGGGTCAGGCACTGCAAGAAGCTTTGGAATGGGCAAAATATCAAAGTTTAAGCCATCTGGATTACCGCTTTTTAGCGGCGGCTCAAGATTTGGAAAAGCGAGAAGTTGAATTGGCTTTTGCACTGCAAGCTGAGGAAAGTCAAATATTGGCACAAGCTAATCAAACTTTAAGTCTGGCTCAGCATCAAGCTAAAACAGAGTTAACGTTAGCTAAAAAACAAGCTAGAAGGATAATTGCGATCGGTTCGACAATTTTAGGGATATCTTTAGCAGCAGCTATCGCCGTACAATTGCAAGTAATTAAAGCCGATCGAGAACTCGCAGAAACCAAAATAGTCCTCGAAAGTTTGTCCTCAAAGACAACTTTAGCCTCCAACCCTTTTCCAGCACTGATCGAAGCACTGCTTGCAGCACATAAACTTAAAAAATTAGAGGCATTCAGTCCGGCAAAATCCGAAACTAAGATGCAAGTATCGATCGCCCTCCAACAAGCGCTTTACAGCATCCGAGAGCGCGATCGGCTCCTCGGCCACCAAGCTGCCGTCAAAAATGTCGTTTTCTCGCCCGATGGCAAAATCCTCGCATCCGCTAGCGAAGACGATACTGTCAAACTCTGGAACCCAGACGGCATATTGCTCAGAACCCTCACCGGACACGGCGACAACATTTGGACTGTCAGTTTCTCACCTGACGGCAAGACGATCGCATCTGCTAGCGAGGATGCTACTATCAAACTCTGGAACCTCGAAAACGGCACAGAAATTAGAACCCTTACCGGGCATAGGGGCTGGGTGAGAGGAGTCAGTTTTGCTCCCGACGGATTGGCGATCGCATCTTCGGGTTCCGACGGCACTGTCAAACTCTGGAATCCAGCAGACGGCACTTTGCTCCAAACCTTTACTGGGCATAGGGGCTGGGCAACGAGCGTCACTTTTTCGCCCGACGGGTTGGCGATCGCATCTTCGGGTAGCGATCGCACTGTCAAACTCTGGAATCCAGCAGACGGAACCGAAATCGCCACGCTGAAAGGCCATACCAACGCTGTCAGAAGTGTCAGTTTCTCCGACGACGGCAAAACCCTAGCATCCGCTAGCGAAGACGGTTTAGTCAAGCTGTGGGATGTCCAAAACCTGACTCTCCTCAAAACCCTGCAAGCCGATAGCAGGGAAGTCTGGAGCGTCAAATTCAGTCCTCGGGGCAGCAACACCCCAACTCTGGCTACCGCTAGCGAAGACGGCACCGTCAAATTGTGGAATTTATCGCAGTTAGGAAACATCGAGCCGCAAACGCTCAAAGGACACAGCGGCAGGGTTTCGAGCCTTAGTTTCAGTCCCGACGGCCGCACTTTGGCAACGGCAGGTACCGATCGCACGGTACGACTCTGGAACCTCACCGGCATCGAACCGAAAGTTCTAGAAAGCCACCGCCGTCAGGTTTTGAGTGCGAGTTTCTCGCCCGACGGCAAAACAGTTGCCTCCGGTAGCAGCGATCGCACTGTTAAATTGTGGAATGCACAAAACGGCAGCGAAATCAAAACTTTTCTAGGACATCGAGGTGCTGTCACCAGCGTCAGTTTCGCCCCTGACGGCAAAATTTTAGCATCCGCAGGAAGCGATCGAACTATTAAATTGTGGAACCTAGAAACTGGCAGCGAAATCAAAACTCTTTCAGGACATCAAAGGGGAATTGATAGCGTTGTTTTCAGTCCCGACGGTAAAATTTTAGCATCAGCAGGAGTCGATAAAACTGTTAAATTGTGGCATCTAGAAAGCGGTGCCCAAATCAAAACTTTTACAGGACATCTCGAAAGAGTTAGAAGTGTCACATTCAGTCCCGATGGCAAAACTTTAGCATCCGCAGGGAACGATCGCACAATCTATTTCTGGGCTTTAAACAATTTAGAATCTACCCCAAGAAGGATTTTCAGAGCGCATAACAGCCGAATTACCAGCCTCCGTTTCAGTCCCGACGGCAAAATTTTAGCATCTGCTTGCGATGACAGCACCATTAAATTGTGGAATGCAGAAACCGGCACCGAACTCAAAACTATTCAAGCACACGGAACTTGGGTAAAAAGCATTAGTTTCAGTCCCGACGGCAAAACAATCGCATCTGCAAGTTTCGATCGCACAATTAAACTGTGGAATGTAGCAGAGGGCCAAACGCGATCGGAGGCGCGGCCCCTACAAACTTTTGAGGGACATAGCGATCGAGTTAATGACGTTAACATCAGTCCCGACGGGAAAACTCTTGTTTCTGCCAGCGATGATTCTACTTTAAGAATCTGGAATTTGGAACTTGATGTAGATAGTTTAATGAAACTGAGTTGCCAATGGCTGAGCAATTATATTGCTCATCATCCCGAAGAAAAAGCGATAGCCGAAATCTGCAATCCTTAAAAAACAGGACTTACACAATGGGCATCGTTAAACAAAGGTATGTTGTTGCGCTTCAGCGCTATTTGATATCCTAAGAGCGCTGAAGCGCAACAACATACCTAAAAGTCTTGTGACTGTTGCGTAAGTCCTGAGATTAAAGAATTGGCAACGACTAATGAACTAAGGGTTTAGTTCACGGCCCTACAGTTGCATTCTTTTTTTACTGGTATAAACAAGCGCCCAACATATAGCTGGGTATTTAAGTTTCTTTTGTAAGTAGTCTGACAGTAATTCCTTCTTGGCAAGACATTTTCATTGTAAAAAATGTTGTTTTTTTGATAATAAACATTACTTGCTTTTGGCTTTTACGGCCCTAGACTCCACTGTGAATCCTGGAATATCTTGCAGTTCTGTTTCGCTCAAACTGTACTGTTCGCAAACCAAACTCAAACGAGTTCCGGTACTTTTAACAGCGTTGACAGAGTGAGTCAAATCTCCTTGAAAATAGACCAGCGAGTTCGCTTGCGGCTTAATCTGCCCGACTTGCTGTTTGTTGCGCCGCAGTATCAATTCTCCCCCTTGCAAGTTCGGCGGCACTTGCACGTATAAAACGCTGACGGCTGCGGGAGGTTCAACAGTTTTGCAGTACGATCGCAAAGATCGATCGATATGCGGATCGACGCGGGAACCTTCACCCAGCAACAAAGGGTTGAGGTAAAAAGCATTGCATTCAGGCTGTAATGCTTGGTCAAGATAGGGTTTGAACAAAGGGAACCGCCGTTCTACTTCGGCGATTTCCGAACGTTGAAACACCACTGAAAAGCCTTTTGTGCCAATGAAATCACGGTTGAGGTTGTTGATTGCTAGATAAGGGGAGGCTAGAATTGCTCCTCGCAAGTCGTTGAGGTAGTCGATCGAGAAAGCGTTAGGATGTTGGCTATAGTATTTCAAGGCACTCAAAAATAATCAAAGTTTAAGGAAACAGCAGATAGAGATGCAGCAATCGCTCAGACTTGGGATTGCTTCGTTCGGGGCAATGATCTAATAATGTTTAGAAGCAGTTTTAAACCTCCGGCGGCAAGTCCACGCTGTAGAGAATTTTGCCTTCAAGGTTGTGCAGCGCCACAGTCATCACCTGACTATCGCCATTAATTTTAACCGTACCAAAGAACTGAAAACCTTTTGTAGGAGGTAGATTTTCTACTTCAGGCAGTGACAAACTTTGGAACTTAACAAGGGGACCAAAAGTATTATCAAGCTTATTTGGTCCGTAAGTTCCAGCGTGAAGCGGCCCGGCAACAAACTCCCAAAACGGTTTAAAATCAGTGAATTGAGCTTGACCGGGATCGTAGTAGTGCGCGGCAGCATAATGCACGTCAGCGGTCAGCCAAACGACATTTTGGATATTGTTTTGCTGGATAAAGCGCAACAATTGGGCAAGTTCTAGTTCGCGTCCTAATGCAGGACCATCTCCATTGGCGAGGTTCTCAAATTTGCCGCTGTCTTTGCCATCTTCAATCACCAATCCGACTGGCATATCGCTAGCAATTACTTTCCACCTTGCCTTTGAATTCTGCAATTTGTTCTTTAACCAGCTAACTTGGGCATTACCCAAAAACGCTGTTTCTTCACTTGCTGCTGTCTGACGGTTGGTAGTGTTTAGTCCTCGGTAGCTACGCATATCCAGCATAAAAATTTCCAGGGAAGAACCGTAATTAAAGGAACGGTAAATCCGTTCTGGGTCGTTGGCATCGAAGCGCATCGGCGTATACTCCATAAATGCTTGCTTGCCTCGCGCTGCCAGTAAAGAACTGCTTTTGACTTTATAGCGGTCATCGCTCATTAGCATCTCGCCGGGATACCAGTTGTTTGTAGTTTCGTGGTCATCCCACTGAACTAGCTGAGGCACTTCGGCGTTGAAGCGCCGGATGTTATTGTCTAGCAGGTTGTAGATGTAATTTCCGCGAAACTCTGTTAAGGTTTCAGCTACTTTTGACTTTTCTTCTGTTGTAATGTTTTTCCAGATGCTACCGTCGTCAAGTTTTACCTCAGATTTAATCGGACTATCTGCATAGATGTAATCGCCAGAATGAATGAAGAAGTCTGGCTTAAGCTGTCTGATAGTTTCATAGATTTTCATGCCGCCCCATTCAGAATTGATACCCCAACCCTGTCCGGCGGTGTCTCCCGACCAGGCAAAAAAGATGTCGCGCTTGCTGTTTGGAGGTGTGCGGAAACTCCCCGTAACGGGGGCGCTGTAGATGTTTGGATCGGCTAAATTCTGGAAGCTGACTCGGTAGAATATTTGCCGGTCGGCTGGTAGGTCAATCAGGTTAATACGCGCCGTGTAATCGCTAGTTTCCAATGCTGCAGGTCCGATGATGCGCTGCACGTTGCCGAAGGAGTCGGCGGTGTCATATTCGACTATCATCCGGGAGGAGCGATCGCACCGACTCCAAATCACGGCACTGTTGCCGGTAATATCACCGCTAGCAACACCGTATGGAATGCTGGGGCGCATCCGATCCGACGTGATAATTGCCGGTGCAGAAGATTGTGCTAACCCAGATTTCGATCGCAGGTTTGCGACAACTATACCGCTACCTGCAATTGCCGAACCGAGTAGAAAATGGCGGCGGCTGAGTTGGTCTTTTTTTTTACCTTTCATGGGTACCCTCATCTTTAAAAATATCGAGACTGTACTTCTGCTAATTTGTGATGTACGCAACAATCAGCAAATTCACCGCTGTTCCTGAGACGCCTCGAACTGTGAGGAGGAAAACAACTCCCACAGACAAAGGCAGGTTTTATATCAAGTTTTAGTGTACCCAAAATAAAGGTAGCAGGCGATCGATGAAAAAGCAACCATCTCGACCGCAAAAGCACGATATTAACCATGTGTCTTCGCTTTTTCCTCTGCTAGTGCTTTCGCTCAACCAGCAGCAGCTTCCAAAGAATCATATAAACCTTGACTAGCTACTTTGTTCTGAACATCCAATGGGATTAAACCTGATTCATTAAATAATTAGGCTACCACGAAATTTTGTAGCAACAGTTGATCGGAGTGAGATAACTTTTTGAGGAGGGGTAAAATTTCGGTAACAGGCATAAGTTAAAGGTTTAATAAACTTAGGTAACATTTATTTTAGATTCTTTAGCTCTCACCTTTACAATACTCCCAGGCGATCGGGTTAATCAGGCGGTGGATCGGACGGATCAGAGATATTGGGGTTTTGCTCCATGAGATAGATCGTTGTAGTTCAGCCTTTTGTCAGATGACAACCCTTAACTCGTGAAAGCAAAATCGATAATATTTCTAGTCAGAGTGTATGCCACAATACTTCGGAAAACTTCAAAGAACCGAACAGCCTTGGTCAACAATCGGTTCGGTAGAATCCATAAATAAAACCGATCGCACAATTCACTTTAATTGCGGCGAAACTTCCCTAAACATCAGCATCCTCGCACCGAATTTAATCCGAGTGCGAATGTCCCCGACAGGTGAATTTAACAGCCGATCGCACTCAATAACTGTCCCTGACGAAGAGTGGAAAATTACACCATTTGAAGTGCGAGAAACAGACGAAAAAATAGAAATTGAAACAGCACAAATAAAGATTTCAGTCAAGCGATCTAGTCTGGAGTTTAGACTAAGCACAAATTTACTCAGAAGGAGCTGAGTAGAAATTATGGTGAATTTAGAGAGAGATTCCC